>NZ_LDVA01000001.1:0-229 GCF_050768715.1 Burkholderia sp. ZZQ-2
CGTCTGCGACGCGCTCACCATGACCGGGCACACCGATGCCGCCTACGATCTGCTTCTCGAGCAGGAGTGCCCGTCGTGGCTCTATCAGGTCGTGCAGGGCGCGACCACGGTCTGGGAGCGATGGGACGCGATGCTGCCGGATGGCACCGTGAACCCTGGAACCATGACGTCGTTCAACCACTACGCGCTGGGAGCGGTCGCCGACTGGCTGCACCGCAGCGTGGCCGGA
>NZ_LDVA01000002.1:0-280 GCF_050768715.1 Burkholderia sp. ZZQ-2
CGTCAGCCCCTACTTCGTCCCCGACGAGGCGCTGCTGCTCGCGGTCACGGCAGCCGTCGACCGCGGTGTGCACGTCGAGCTGTTCGTCTCGGAAGAGGGCGACCAGGCGATGGTCTATCACGCTCAGCGCAGCTACTACGAGGTGCTGCTCAAGGCGGGCGTTCGCATCTGGATGTACCGCAAGCCCTACATCCTGCACACCAAGACGCTGACGATCGACGACGAGGTCGCGGTCATCGGCTCCAGCAACATGGACATGCGCTCGTTCGGCTTGAACCTC
>NZ_LDVA01000003.1:0-1442 GCF_050768715.1 Burkholderia sp. ZZQ-2
GCCTTGCGCCGCCGCGTCAGGCCGGCGCGCGCTGCCCGAACGCCTGCCTCATCCGCGCGAACAACCCGTGCTGCGCGATCCATTCGGCATACGCGCGATAGTCGGGGTCGCGCATCAGGTGCCGTTCCTCGGTCTTCGCCCGCGTGTAGTAGATCAGGTTGACCGCGACGAGCCCCGCGCAGTGCATCAGCCCGACCTGCCAGCCGAGCGGTTCGACGAACGGCACCGACACCATCCAGTACGACAGGTTCTTCGTGATGTACGCCGGATGCTTCGTGAAGCGGTACGGGCCCGACGTGATGATCCCGCGGTTGGTGAGGTTCGAGAAACGCAGCCCGAACGAGATCGTGCACAGCGCGTAGGTCAGCAGCAGCAGGATGATCACCGTGCCCCAGATCACGCGCAGCGTCGGGGCCGACAGCAGCCAGTTGTCCCAGAACAACGTGCCTTCGTAGCGGATGTAGTTGTTCGAGAACAGCGACCAGAACGGCTGGTAGCACATCAGCGCGGCTACCCAGCCGAGCGTCGTCGGCTCGACGGTGCGCACGTGGCTGTCGAGGATGCGGAACGTGCACAGGTAGCCGACGGTGCCGAACATCAGGTCCATCGTGAACGACAGGTCGTACATGAACATGAAGGTCGCGATCGTCGCCGGCGCGTGCATCGCGTTCGCGAGCGACGCGGTCAGGTGATCGGCGTCCTTCGACAGGTAGACGGTCATCAGCGGCAGGAAGAACGCCTTCACGCCCCAGCCGGCCAGCATTTCGCGCACCGGCTTCCAGCTCGCGGGCTGCTCGCGGCGGAACAGGAAGCGGCCCCACAGCAGGTACGCGTCGTCGGTCTCGCGCTGGTGGCGATCCATCCACGCGAAGTAGAACGGCGCGGCGACGATCACGTACGGCGCGAGCGAGCGCAGCAGCGACCAGAACGGCCGGTAGAACGCGCCGTGGTATTCGGGCAGCAGCCAGTAGATCGCGCCGATGCCCGCATAGATCGACGCCAGCGCGCCGAGCCGCGTCGCGACGCGCGCGATGCCGAGCGGGCGGACGGCCTGCCGCGACAGGCCCGCGCTCGGGCGCAGGTAGACGCGCGAGATGAAGATTTCGTGCAGCGCGATCGTGCCGATGATCGCGAGGCTGGCGATGACCGCGCGCGTGGCTGCATCGAAAGTCGGCTGGCCGCGCGTGATCCACAGCGCGAACAGTCCGGCGGCGATGCCGAGCAGGCCGGCGCGCAGGGGCGTGGCGGAACGGGGCGGGCGGTCCTGGACCGCGGCGATGCCGTCAAGCGTGGAGTTCATGATCGGATCCTCGTACGGGTGAAGGCCGGCGCCCCCGCTTGGCGGGTGACGCCGGCCGTCGGCCGGGCTTTGTATGGATGCGCGCCCGGCCATTGGCCTGTGGTTCTGATAGGTAAAGCGTTACTTCTTGGTGCCGCCGCCC
>NZ_LDVA01000004.1:0-1604 GCF_050768715.1 Burkholderia sp. ZZQ-2
CGCGCCCGCCGATCCGGCGGACAGCATCCTTCCCGCAACCGGCGTTGCTCACCACGCGACCTTCGCGTGGCGATCCTGCATCGCAAACAGGTTCCCCTGAACGAGAGGACAACATGAAATCAATACGAACGATAGCGGCCCTGTGCTCCATCATTTCCGTACTCGCGGCATGTGGCGGCGACGGCAACGACGTCGGCACCGAGCTCGGCATCTCGAAGCCGCAGGCGCGCTTCATCAACGCGGTGCCGGCCGGCCCGAACCTCGACTACTACCTGAACGCCAAGATCGACCAGTCGGGTGTCGCGTACAAGGGCGTGACGCGCTATCACGACGTCGACTCGGGCACGCAGACCGCGAGCTACGACATCTCGGGCACGACCTCGACCATCGCGTCGCAATCGTTCAGCGCGGCGAACGGCCATCACTACACGACGATCGCGCTGCCGAGCACGACGTCGCTGATCTCCGTGATCGACGATCCGTACGACAAGGGCCTGCTGTCGGACAAGGCGCGCGTGCGCAGCTTCAATGCATCGCCGAACGCGCAGAACATCGACATGTACGTCGTCCCGCCCGGCACCGACATCACGACGCAAAGCCCGACGCTCGCGGGCGCGGCCTACCAGAACGCGGTGCCGGCCTCGACGCAGGATTCGATCTACCTGAACGGCGGCAGCTACCAGGTGATCGTCACGACGGCCGGCAGCAAGACGCCGATCCTCAAGACCGCGCCGGTCACCATCAACAACAACGCCGACTGGCTGCTGCTGACGATTCCGTCGGGCGGGGTCGGCGACGTGACGCCGAACGATATCCACGTGCTGGTTGCGCAAGGCAACGACGCCGATACGTCCGCGCAGGAACTCGGGCCGCAGTAAAGGCGCGAATCGTGGCGGCCGGTGCGAGTGCACCGGCCGCCCCACGCCGGGTAACGGTATCCGGCGGTATCAGTCGATCCGCTCGAGGCAGATCACGTGCTCGGCGCGCGCACCGTCGCCGTGCTCGACGTCGACATCGCCGACATGCCGCACGCGCCAGCCCGGCCGCGTCGCGATCTGCGGCATGTTGCCGCCCGGCCGGCTCTCGATCCCGCCGAGCCCCTCGTCGGGCGTATCGACCGCATCGTCGAGCGACGCGTTCGAGTAGATCACGTTGTCCTGCAGTTCCGACGCGCCGGTGCGCGCCTCCATGCCCTTGCCGTCGACGTCGACCGTGTTGTCGGTCATCGCCATGTTCGCGTTGTCGAGCGTGACGATCCGGCCGGCCGCGCGACGCACGGGATCGCCGCTGTCGACCGCATGCGCGCCGACGTCGATCGGCGGCAGGCCGGTCGGCGTTTTCGCCGCGACCGCCTCGGGCGTCAGCGGCCGCTTCGCCACCTCGGCGACCTCGGCGGCCTGGGTCGCCGCGTCGGGCATGTCGCCGGCTGCCGGGGTCTTCACCGGACTCTTCGCGATCTGTTCCTGCTGCTGTTGCGGGGTTGAATTCGATTCCGCGTTCTGCATCGCACCTCCTGTTCCGGACGGCGTGCGCCGGCGTGATGCCGGCGCCGGTCCGGGAATCGCTACAACGGTCCTTGCAAATCTTTCATGCGCAGGTACGGC
>NZ_LDVA01000005.1:0-2898 GCF_050768715.1 Burkholderia sp. ZZQ-2
CCCATGATGTCGATCCGGTGGCGGTTCAGGCGGTTCAGGCGGTTCAGGCGGTTCAGGCGATTCAGGTGGTTCAGGCGATTCAGGCGATTCAGGCGATTCAGGCGATTGGGCGCGGGGCGGCGCCGGGTGGAGATATTGTGGCCGATCGGTGCGCGAACGGGGCCGGATTGGCCGCACGGACAAGGGGCGGCGGCGGAATCCGCCCGCGCGGCCCCGTCCGGCGGCGCTCCCGAAAAGCGCGCCGCCGACGTGTTAACATGCGCGTCCTGCCCCGCGTGTCCGCCTGCTTCGCCGGCCCGCCGCGCACGGCATCCTCCCGGCGTTCCGCCGTCAACCGCAACACCATCCGCCATCATGTCCGCAGGCCTCAATCCCGCCCAGAACGAAGCGGTGCGCTACCTCGACGGTCCCTGTCTCGTGCTCGCCGGCGCGGGCAGCGGCAAGACCCGCGTGATCACGCAGAAGATCGCGCACCTGATCGAAGCGAAAGGCTTCGAGCCGCGCCACATCGCGGCCGTCACGTTCACGAACAAGGCGGCCGCCGAAATGCGCGAACGCGTGGGGAAGCTGCTCGAGGGCAAGACGCTCACCACGCCCGGCAAGGAAGGGCGCAAGGTGCCCGTCAACCAGCTCACCGTCTGCACGTTCCACTCGCTCGGCGTGCAGATCCTGCGCCAGGAGGCCGAGCACGTCGGCCTGAAGCCGCAGTTCTCGATCATGGATTCGGACGACTGCTTCGGGATGATCCAGGAGCAGCTCGGCACGACCGACAAGGGGCTGATCCGCAAGATCCAGAGCATCATCTCGCTGTGGAAGAACGGCCTGATCATGCCCGACGAGGCGATGGCGATCGCGGCCAACGAGGACGAGCACCAGGCCGCGCTGGTCTACCGCAACTACGTCGCGACGCTGCACGCGTACCAGGCGGTCGACTTCGACGACCTGATCCGCCTGCCGGCCGAGCTGTTCGCGAAGAACGAGCAGGTGCGCGACCGCTGGCAGAACAAGCTGCGCTACCTGCTGATCGACGAGTACCAGGACACCAACGCGTGCCAGTACGAACTGCTGAAGCTGCTCGCGGGCCCGCGTGCCGCGTTCACGGCGGTCGGCGACGACGACCAGGCGATCTACGGCTGGCGCGGTGCGACGCTCGAGAACCTCGCGCAGCTCGGCAAGGATTTTCCGAAGCTGCACCTGGTCAAGCTTGAGCAGAACTACCGGTCGACGGTGCGCATCCTCACCGCCGCGAACAACGTGATCGCGAACAACCCGAAACTGTTCGAGAAGAAGCTGTGGTCCGAGCACGGGATGGGCGATTCGATCACCGTCACGCCGTGCAACGACGAGGAGCATGAAGCCGAATCGGTCGTGTTCCGGCTGTCCGCGCACAAGTTCGAGCGGCGCGCGCAGTTCCGCGACTACGCGATCCTGTATCGCGGCAACTTCCAGGCGCGCATCTTCGAGCAGGTGCTGCGGCGCGAACGCATTCCGTACGTGCTGTCGGGCGGCCAGTCGTTCTTCGACAAGGCCGAGATCAAGGACCTGTGCGCGTACCTGCGGCTGATCGCGAACGCAGACGACGATCCCGCGTTCATCCGCGCGGTCACGACGCCGCGCCGCGGGATCGGCAACACGACGCTCGAGGCGCTCGGCTCGTTCGCGGGCCAGGCGAAGGTGTCGTTGTTCGAGGCCGTATACATGGGCGGCATCGAGGCGCGGCTGTCGGCGCGCCAGGTCGAGCCGCTGCGGATGTTCTGCGACTTCATCCAGCGCCTGACCGAGCGCGCGGACAAGGAGCCCGCGACCGTCGTGCTCGACGACATGATGGAGGCGATCCACTACGAGGCGTACCTGTACGACGCGTTCGACGAGCGCCAGGCGCAGTCGAAGTGGCAGAACGTGCTCGAATTCCTCGAATGGCTGAAGCGCAAGGGCACCAAGCCCGAGACGGAGGCTGTCGACGGCGAGGCCGAAGGCTTCCACAACGCCGACGGGCTCGCCGATACCGGCAAGAACCTGCTCGGCCTGATCCAGACCGTCGCGCTGATGTCGATGCTCGAGGGCAAGGACGAGGATCCGGACGCCGTGCGGCTGTCGACCGTCCATGCATCGAAGGGGCTCGAGTATCCGCACGTGTTCCTGGTCGGCGTCGAGGAAGGCATCATGCCGCACCGCGGCGGCAGCGAGGACGACGGCCCAATCGACAACGAGCGGATCGAGGAAGAGCGCCGGCTGATGTATGTCGCGATCACGCGTGCGCAGCGCAGCCTGCACCTGAACTGGTGCAAGAAGCGCAAGCGGGCGCGCGAGACGGTCGTGTGCGAGCCGTCGCGCTTCATTCCGGAGATGGGGCTCGACGATGCGCCGCCGCCTACCCCGGAAGAGGCGCCGATGTCGCCGAAGGACCGGCTCGCCAGCCTGAAGGCGTTGCTGCAGAAGTGAAGCGGCGGCGCCGTCGGGCGTGCGGTGTTGCGACTAACCGACGATCCGACAGTCAGCCGGTCAGGCAAAAAACAAACCCCCGCGGTGCGCGTGCGCCGCGGGGGTTTTTTCTGGCCGGCCGGTGTTACTTCGCCGAGTTGACCATGTAGTCGACGGCGGCCTTCACGTCGGCGTCGGACGCGTTCGACCCGCCCTTCGGCGGCATCGCGCCCTTGCCGTGCAGCGCGTAGTTGTAGACCGTGTCCATCGAGTCCTTCAGGCGCGGCGCCCAGTCTTCCTTGCTGCCGAACTTCGGCGCGCCGAGCACGCCTGCTCCGTGGCAGGCCACGCAGGTCGACGAGTACAGTGCCTTGCCGGCCGTTGCGGCATCGGCGCTGGCCGGGGCGGCCGCCGGTTGTTCGCCGGCCTTCGGGATCGCGGCGATCGCGGCCTGCGCGGCGGCGATCTGCGCGCTCG
>NZ_LDVA01000006.1:0-6146 GCF_050768715.1 Burkholderia sp. ZZQ-2
CCCGCGGGCGGCGCGTCGCGAGCGCCGGCCGTGGACCGTCAAGGCGACGTTGCGCGCCGCATTCGCGATCCTGCTCGCCGGCACGCTGGCGATCGGCATGTTTTCGCTCTGGCAGATCAGCCGGCTGAATGCGTCGATCGCGTCCGTCTACGAGCAGGGTCACGTCGCGAGCCGCGCGGCCGAGGAGGTTCGGGCCGAAGTGCTGCGTGCGAGCCGTGCCCAGAAGATGCTGCTGACCGCGACCACCGCGAAGGAACGCAACGAGCTGGGCGCAGACGTGGGCGCCGGGCTCGCGTCGATCGGCCAGGCGCTCGGCACGCTGCAGCGCTATGCGGATCCGGCCGACGTCGACGATTCGGCGCGGCTGCGCGCATTCTCGACGGCGGTCGGCGCGTGGAGCGCGCATCTGCGCGATTTCGTCGCGCTCGTGCAGGCACAGCCGCTCGACCTGTCGCAGATGAGCTGGCAGGTCGGCACGCAGGACGTGTCGCTGCTGGTCGAAACCGGCAAGCTCGAAAAACTGGTCGCCGAACTCGTGAAGACACGCGGTGCGAAGTCGAAGGCGACGCTCGATGCGTCCGCCACCATTTTCTCGTCGTCGTTCGCGATGATCGCGGCGATGACGGCTGCGCTGATCGTGCTCGCGATCGTCATCGCGGAGCGCGTCGTGCGCCGTCTCGCGTCGCAGCTCGGCGGCGAGCCCGCGCATGCGAAGGCGATTGCCGCGGACATCGCGCGCGGCGACCTGACGCGACCGATCACGCTGGGCCGGCACGACCGCGACAGCATGGTGCGTGCGCTGGCCGAGATGCAGACGGGACTTGCGGCGACCGTCGGCGAGATTGCCGTCAGCGCCGAGGCGATCGCGGCCGCGTCGGGCGAGATTTCCACCGGCAATCTCGATCTGTCGAGGCGCACCGAGCAGCAGGCCGTCGCGCTCGAGCGCACCGCGGCCAGCATGGAGCAGCTCACGTCGACCGTACGGCAGAACGCCGAGAACGCGCGGCAGGCGAGCGCGCTCGCGGCCAATGCTTCGGCCGTTGCGGAGACGGGCGGGGAAGTCGTCGGGCGCGTCGTCGCGACGATGAGCGAGATCGACGACAGCGCGAAGAACATCCGCGACATCATCGGCACGATCGAGGGGATCGCGTTCCAGACCAACATTCTCGCGTTGAACGCGGCCGTCGAGGCCGCACGCGCGGGCGAGCAGGGGCGCGGCTTCTCGGTGGTCGCGGGTGAAGTCCGCCTGCTCGCGCAACGCGCGGCGACCGCGGCGAAGGAGATCCGAGCGCTGATCGGCGCGTCGGTCGAGCGAGTCGCGAACGGTGCGGCGCTCGCGCACGATGCGGGCCGCACGATGGGCGACGTCGTGCGCGCGGTCAAGCGCGTGACCGACATCATCGGCGAAATTTCCGCGGCATCGGACGAGCAGAGCGCGGGGATCGACGAGATCGGCCGCGCGGTCACGCAGATGGACGCCGGCACCCAGCAGAACGCGGCACTCGTCGAGCAGGCGGCCGCCGCGGCGAACGCGCTCGACGAGCAGGCGCAGGCCTTGAAGTCGCTGGTCGGGCGCTTTCGTATCGCGGCCTGACGCGGCCCGAGCGCCGCGCGGTCGCGGGCCGGCCACCCGCGACACGCGCAATCCGCCGCTCATCCGCCGGTGGGTGACAAAACCGGCAGTCACGCGCCGCGCGATCCCCTACAATGCGCTTCCACACAGCTGGGGACCAGAACCCGCGGCGCGCGCATCGACACCGGTGCGGCACTGCGCCGAGCGGGTCATTCATAACAATGACAACGACGATTTATCTGAGCGGATACCTGTGCATCCTCGTCTCCGCCGCGCTCGGCATGCGCACGCGCATGCCGCCGTGGCGGTGGCTCGCGGCGGGTATCGCACCGGCCGCCACGTTCGCCGTGCTGCGTGGCCGGACGGGCACCGACACGGCGATTTACCAGGACATCATCGCCGGCATCTGGAGCGGCAACCTGAAGGTCGTACCGCGCACGCTCGAGCCGGGCTTCGTATGGCTCGTGCGCGCGCTCGAATGGGTCGGGCACGACCCGCGCATCGTGACGGCAATCCTGTCGCTGCTGATCGTCATCGCATGTGTCGTCGCGTTCGGGCGGACGGCCGAGGATGCGTGCGTGTTCGCCACGCTGATCTTTCCGTTGTTCTTCTACGACATGGCGATGAGCGGGCTGCGTTATGGCCTCGCGTTCTGCGCGGCCAAGATCGCGTCGGACGAATGGGTGCGCAGGCGGCATGGCGCGTCGATCGCGCTGGCGGCCGCGGCGGCCGGCATGCACGTGTCGGCGGTGCTGCTCGTCGTGCTGCTCCAGGTGCGGCGGCTGCGCCTGCTGCGTTATGCGGGGCTGGCGGTCGCGATCGGCGGCGTGCTGTTCGCGATGCACCACGACGCGTTGCTGGCGAAGTTCGGACTCTATGCGGCATTCACGCCGCCGGCACAGATGTCGGGCAGCGCACCGCTCGTGCTCGCGCTGCTGACCCTCGCGGCCGGCTGGGCGCTGCTTGCCCGCATGCCGCGCACGCTCGTGTTCCTGTTCGCCTGCGAGATTGCGAGTTTCGTGCTCGCGCGGGTCAGCTATGCGGGGCTGCGCTTCCAGTGGCTCGTGCTGTTCGCGATGGGCTGCCAGTTCGTGCCGCTGCAACGCGTGCCGTACGTGCGGCGCCCGTATGTGATCGCCGCACTCGTCGCGATCGGCGCCATCGGCTTTGCGATGCGGTTGCGCAACATGATCGGCGAAGCGGGGCTCGGCCCGTCGCCGTTCCTGCCTTACCGGTTCTTCTGGGAGTGACGCCGCCGGGCGGGATGCCGCCCGGCGCGCGTTGCGCTTACGACTTCTTCTGCTTGTCCGGATCGATGATGACCGTGCAGGTCGTACCCGCCGACAGCACCACGTCGGCCGGCACTTCGTCGATCCTGATGCGCACCGGCACGCGCTGCGCGAGGCGCACCCAGTTGAAGGTCGGGTTCACGTCCGCGACGAGGTCGCGGCTTTGCGGGTTGTCGCGATCGTAGATGCCGCGCGAGATGCTTTCGACATGGCCCTTCATCACGCCGCCGCTCATCAGCCGCATTTCGGCCGGCGCGCCGATCTTCACGCGCGGCAGCTTGGTTTCCTCGAAGTAGCCGTAGACCCAGAACGAGTGGCTGTCGACGATCGCGAGCTTCGCCTGGCCGGCCACCGCATAGTTGCCCTTGAACGTCTGCAGGTTCGTGATGTAGCCGTCGACCGGCGCGACGACGCGCGTGCGCTCGAGGTTGAGCTTCGCGGCATCGAGCGCGGCGATCGCCTGCTGGTACTGCGCATCGGCGCTCGAGGCACTGTGCGCGGCGTTCTCGCGGTTTTCCTTCGACACGACGAGCGCATCGAGATCCGCGCGGCGCGCCGCGTCGTCGCGGCGCATCTGCAGTTCCGCGCGGCGGGCGGCGACGGCCGCCTGCGCCTGCTCGACCGCGATCTGGTAGTGCGACGGGTCGATCTGCATGATCAGGTCGCCCTTTTTCACGAGCTGGTTGTCATGCACGGGCAGTTCGACGATCGCGCCCGACACGTCCGGCGCGACGTTGACGATCTCGGCGCGCACGCGCCCGTCGCGCGTCCACGGATCGTCCATGTAGTGCACCCACAGCGAGCGCCCGATCAGGATCGCGACGAGAAGAATGACGGCGGTCGCGACGAAGCCGAAGAGTTTTCTGAGAATCATGATGGTTCGGAATCAACGGTAAACGGCAAGACTCAGTCCGCCGCAAATGCAGACGAGGAGGCAGGCCCGGAACAGCGACGGGTGCCAGACGAGACGGTAGAGGCCCGTATAGGCGAGCAGGCGGTCGACGGCCCAGGTCGCGAGCGCGCCGAGGACGAACATCAGCACCACCGTGGGCATGTAGGCATCGAGAATGGCGATTTCACGCGGCATCATGACGAGGCTCCTGGTTGGGGACGCACGGGGCGGTTGCGGTTGAGCGCGGCGAGCGGCGATTCGGGATCGAGCAGTGCCGTGCGCACGAAATGCAGATGGCTCAGGATGCGCTGCAGCCGGTGGCGTTCCTCGCGCGTCGGCATGAACGCGTCGAGCGTCTGCCGGGTCGCGTCGATCGCATCGTTCACCGCGGCGAGCGTTGTATCGAAACGTTCGGCGTCCGGCCGCGCGAACAGCGACGACAGCCCGGCGCGCATCGTTTCGATCGCGCGGCGCCACGGCGTCGTCGGCGCGTAGCGCGGGTCGGACGGCAGCGTTGCCAGCTCGTGGCGCAGGTCGATGGCCGCATTCCCGGTTTCGAGCACCGCGAACATCCAGCGCAGCGCGTCGCGCTGCACGTCGGGCTGGTCGGCCGACAGCGTGTGCGCCTGGTACATCAGGTCGCGCGCGCCGCTCTCGAAGCGCGTGCGCAGTCCGGCGAGCCGCGCGTGGCAGGCCGCGACGGCCTGGTGACGCAGGTCGGCGAACAGGCGTTTCTTGAGCCACGGCGCGGTCGGCGGGAACAGCACGGCGAACGCGATCGCCGAGACGAGCATCGACAACAGGAGCGCGAGCGCGTCGTTCATGAAGCTCGTGGGATCGTAGTGCGTGATGCTGTCGGGGCCGGCGAGGAAGCAGAAGAAGATCAGATAGCCCGCGCCGTAGCCGGCGAGCTTCGGCTTCAGCGACATGTAGATGCCGATCGCGAGCAACGGCGCGAGCGCCGCGCACAGCAGGACGAAGCCGTCGATCCGCGGGTAGATGCCGAACGTCAGCAGGAAGCCGGTGCAGACGGCCAGCGCCGTGCCCATCCCCATCTGCGCGGCCATCGCGGTCGGGCGCGGCGCCGACGACGCGAGCGCGCAGGTCGCCGCGGCGTTCAGCACCAGCATCACGCCGCTCGGCCACGCAGTCTCGATCCAGAACCAGCCGAGCGCGAGAATCACCGTCGCGGTGCGGATCCCCGCGATCGTGGCGGCCGTTTTGTTGGTGCGCGGCTCGTAGCGTTCGATCCAGCGTTCGCGCTCGTGCGTCGCGGTCGCGAGCGACGCATAGGTCGCCGCGTATTCCTGCAGGTCGGTGATGAAGCGGTACAGCAGTTCGGCGGCGGTATCGAAGTCGAGCAGCGGGAAGTCGGGCTGCGTTTCGAGTTCCGCGCGTGTCGCGCGGATACGGCGCGGGAGCGCGTCGCGCCATGCGAGCAGTTGCTCGGCCGAGTGCGCGGCGTCGATCGACGTGCGCACGGGTTCGCCATTGCGCGTGAGCAGCGGCGCGATCTCGCGGAAATACGGCTCGATCGCATCGATCGCGGCCTGCGCGCCGGCCGCGTGCAGCCGGTTCATCAGCTGGTGCAGCGCGTGAAAGCGGCTCGACGCGCTCATGAATTCGCTGTTCAGCCGCGCGAGGCGGCCGCTGCGCATGCGCGTGTCCGGATCCTCGAACACGGCCATGCTGCGCGCGGCCTCGAAGCCGACCACGTCGGCGACGAAGCGCGTATGGATGGTCTCGATGTGCGCGCGGTCGAGCTGGCCCGACAGCGCCGACGCGACGTAGTCGACGAAGCTGCCGAAGCGCTTGCGCACCGTCGTGCGCATCTGCTCGCCCGTGTACCGAGGAAACACGAGCGCGCTGACGACGCCGGCCGACACGATCCCGATGATGACTTCGGAGACCCGCGTCATCGCGCTCATGAATGCGCCATCCGGGTGCTGCGACGCGGGCAGGCCGATCAGCGCGGTCGTATAGCCGGCGAGCAGGAAGCCGTAACTGCGGAAGTTGCGGTTGCGCGCGGCGCCGGCGGTGCACAGCGCGATCCACAGGGCGATCGCCAGCAGGAACAGCTGCGGCTGCTGCGGGAACAGCCCGACGAACGTGAGCGTCGCGATGAGCCCGAAGATCGTGCCGGCGACCCGATAGAAGCTTTTCGCGAGCACGGCGCCGCTTTGCGGCTGCATCACGATGAAGACGGTCGTCATTGCCGTTTTCGGCGCCGGCAGGTCGAGCCGCATCGACACGCCGAGCGCGATGAAGGCCGCGAGCAGTGCCTTGAACAGGTAGAGCCACGCGGCGCCGTCGGTGCGGGCCCAGTCGCCGAACGCGGCATACCAGGCCGCGAACGGACCGCCGGCGGTCGGGGAGAGGGGGGAGGAGGCTG
>NZ_LDVA01000007.1:0-6127 GCF_050768715.1 Burkholderia sp. ZZQ-2
CCGCGAGCGCGCCGAACAGCGATGCCATCCCGTGCCGCACGGCGGCCGCGCGTTGCGCGAGATCCTCCGATTCGGCCTTGCCGAGCGCGAGCAGATCGTCGATGCCGTAGATGCCGGCGAACAGCGCGTGCCGCTTGTCGTCGGCCGGTGCCGCCGCGAGGCCGTTGCGCTGCGCGGCGATGACCCGCGCGACGTCGGCGGTGACGCGCGTCACCAGCGCGTCGAGTTTCGCGTGCACGTCGCGCGTGCCGAGCAGCATCGACACGAGGCTCAGGCACAGCACGCCGATCGCGACCGTCGAGCCACGCCCGATCACGTGTTCGAAGGTCAGCTCGGGATGCTGCATCGCGCCGTAGGTCGCGAGGCCGATCGTGTAGCCGGCCACGACGGTGCCCGACGCGCGGAAGTGCCGCAGCAGCGTCATGCCCGCGACGCAGACGCCGAGCCAGAACGCGAAGCCGAGGATGAACAGCAGCGGCTGCTGCGCGAAGCAGCCCATCAGCACGAACGCGACGACCATCCCCGCGATCGTGCCGACCACGCGCCACACGCCCTTGCCGATCACCGCGCCCTGGACGGGATTGATCACGAGCAGCACCGTCGACGCGGCCGAATACGGCGTTTCCAGTTCGAGCAGGTACGCGACGCCGAGCGCGAGCGCGGCGGCGATGACCGAGCGCGCGACATACGCGCCGCGCGGCGTGAAGATGTCGATGCGCGCGATCAGCGCCGCGGCCGCGCGAGTCAGGCGGCGGGGCGGCGCCGCGACGGCGCGCGTCTGATCTGCTGCGTCATGCACTGCACTCGCTCCATGAGAAAGGACGAAGCCAGTCTACGGTCGCGCCATGCATGCCGAACAGTGACGTCTTTGCACTCGACGAGTGCGTGCAACGCATCCGTCATGCATGCGCCGCACGCAGCGCCGGCTGGCCGGTGCACAGCCCGCGCACGACACGCCGCAACCACTGGTGCGCGGGGTCGCTCTGGAAGCGCGGATGCCACGCCTGCGTGATCAGCACGGTTTCGAGCGGCACCGGCAGTTCGAACGTGCGCACGCCGAGCCCGGCCCGCACCGCGCCGCGCGCGAGATGCTCGGGCAGCGGCAGGATCAGGTCCGACGCCTGCAGCGCGAAGATCGCCGCATACGGCGTCGGCACGACGAGCAGCACGTGGCGCGCGAGCCCGCGCGCGGCGAGCGCGTCGTCGATCGGCCCCGCCGACTTGCCGCGCCGCGAGACGCCGATATGCGGCCAGCGCGCGAAGCGCTCGGGCGTGATGTCGTCGTCGAAGATCGGGTGGTCGTGGCGCGCGAGGCCGACGAAGGTCGTCGTGAACAGCGGCTGCACGCGAATCTCCGGCCCCAGGCGGCGCGACGCGCTGATGAAGAGGTCGATGCGGCCGCTGCGCAATGCGTCGTCGTCGATGTCGTCTTCCTCGGGCATGAAGCGCAGCATCGCGCGCGGCATCCCGCGCGCCATCTCCTCGAGCAGCCGGCTGCTGTGCAGGCCGACGAAGACGTCGTTCGCACGCACGTTGAACTGCTTGTCGAGCGTGCCGAGATCGATTTCCGCGGACGGCGCGAGCAACTGCGATGCGCGCTCCACGGTTTCGCGGACGACGCCGCGCAGTTCGAGCGCACGCGGCGTCGGCACCATCTTGCGGCCGGCCTGCACGAAGATCGGGTCGCCGACCGTTTCGCGGATGCGCGCGAGCGTGCGGCTCATCGCGGGCGGGCTGAGGTTCATGCGGCGTGCGGCGCCGACGACGCTGCCCTCTTCGAGCAGCGCATCGAGCGAAATCAGCAGGTTCAGGTCGGGTGCCATCGGCTTCTCCGTTTCATCGCGTGCATGCGGCGCAATGGTAGTGCGTGATGTGCGCGCGCAGCGTGACTGCGGCGCACGCAACGATTGCGTGCGGCATCACGCGTGACGCACGCATCGGTGGGGGCGCGTGTTTGCTCGAGCACACGAGCCTGGTGCGAACCCCGCGAACGAATGCTCGAAACAACGGAACGTGCGCCCGTTACCTGCCGCCGGCATCGGACGGCAGCGAGCGGACGGCGGCGAACGCGCCGTTCACGTACATCAGCGGGTTCACGTCGGCGGACATCGCGACGCGCGTGACCCGCCCGACCAGAATCGAATGCGAGCCGACCTCGACCTGTTCGAGCGTGTCGCAGAAGAACGACGTCTGCGCGTTCTCGAGATAGGGCAGGCCCGTCGCCGCGTCGGTACGCCATGCGTCGTGCGCGAAACGCGCGTCGGAGCCCGTCGTGCTGCACGCGAGCGCGAGCGGCACGTGGCAGCTTCGCAGCGCGTTCACGCAGAAGCGCCGGCGGCCGGTGATCGACGCGTGAATGCTCGCGCGCCGGTTGATGCACACCAGCACGGTCGGCGGATCGAGCGCGACCGACGTGAACGAGCTGGCAGTCAGCGCGCACGGTGCGGCGGCGGCGCCGTCGCCGCCGGTCGTCACGATCGTGACGGTGGCGGCCACGCCGCGCATCGCCTGTTTCAGTTGCTGCGCAATGTCCACGGTGTTCGTCATGATGCGGTCCTGTCGCGAGGAGCCCCGGTACCGCGCGGGTCGCGCCGCGCGGCACCGGGGCGGGCGTCAAAGCTGGTACGCGTCGGCCCAGGTCCAGTGATAGGACTTGAAGTCGGCGCGGCGCGACTTGAGCTCGGCGTCGCGCGCCTGCTGCTCGGGGCCGTCGGGCAGGTGGAATACGCCGCCGTTGCCGGCCGATGCAAGCTGGATCCGCGCGCTGCGGTCGATCCGCAGGCGCTGGTATTCGACCAGCGCGGCGCCGAGCGCGTCCTTCGACGCGAGCCCGGTCACGCACCGGCCGAGCACCACCGCGTCCTCGAGCGCCTGCGCGGCGCCTTGCGACTGGTACGGCAGCATCGGGTGGCACGCGTCGCCGAGCAGGCACACGCTGTCCCACACCCAGCGCGTGAGCGGCTGGCGGTCGTGCAGCGACCAGCGGCTCAGGTCCGACGCGCAGCGGATCAGCCCGACGAGGCGTGGATCCCAGCCGGCAAGCTCGGCCTCGAGCGTCGCGCGGTCGCCCTTGCTGCTCCACGATTCGCGCGTGCTGCCGTCGCCCGGCACGATCACGACGAGGTTCAGCAGCCGGCGGTCGCGCACCCAGTAATGGATGGCGTGCCGGCCGGGCCCGAGCCAGATCGTCACCTGCGGTTCCCGGACGATCTCGAACACGGGCGAGCGCGGGTCGATCGCATCGGCGTCGATCAGCGCACGATACGCGTCGTCGCCGCTGTAGTGCGGCGCGTCGTCGCCGAGCAGCGCGTGGCGCAGCGTCGAATGAATGCCGTCGGCCGCGACGACGAGATCCGCGCGCCAGCGCGTGCCCGCCGCATCGACGAGCGTCGCGCCGTCCGGCCCGTATGCGTCGAGGCCGCGCACCGCGATGCCGCCGAGGACGGCGACCGGCGGGCCGGCCGTGTACGGGTCGCGCACGGCGTCGAGCAGCGCGGCATGCAGGTCGGCGCGATGCGCGTTCCAGTACGGCGCGTTGAACTCGGCTTCGACATCGTCGCCGAGCGGGAAGGAACCGAGCAGGCTGCCGTCCTGCCAGCGGCGGCGGATCGTCGCGATCGGGGCGACGGCGGCCAGCCGCTGCCGGTCGAGCACGCCGAGCGCACGCAGTGCGCGCGTGGCGTTCGGCACGACCTGCAGCCCGGCGCCGACTTCCCGAAACGCCCGGCTCTGCTCGAGGACGGTGACCCGATGGCCGGCGCGCCGCAGCGCGAGCGCGGCGGCGAGGCCGCCGATGCCGGCGCCGACGACGATCGTGTCGAGTGACAGGGACGGTGTCATGGGCGAGCCCGTGGTGGATCCGGAAGGAATCGGCATGGCGTCATAGTCCCGGCAGCACGTCGCGGGCGAACACCTCCAGGTTGTTGCTCATCAGTTCGTACGGCTGCGCGCCGTAGTCGATGTGCCACAGGATCGCGTCGAGACCGAGGTCGGCCTCGAGCGCGCGAATGCGCTGGCGCACGGTGTCGGGCGTGCCGAGCACGGCGGTTGCGTCGAGGTCGGCCGTGTCCATGCCGCCCATCTTGTTCTTCATCGCTTCGTTGTAGCCCTGGTAGGCCGGCGACTGCACCTGCTCCCACGACTTCGCCGCTTCCGCGAAATTGCGCCAGTGATGGCGCAGGCGCGGCTCCGCGAGTGCCAGCGCATGCGCGTCCGACGTGCCGATCATCAGCGGGATGCTGATCGCGACCTGCGGCTTGCGGCCGGTGTGGCCGTGATGGCGCTCGAACGTGTCGCGATAGAGCGCCACCATCTCCTGTGTCTTCGCGAGCGCGGCCTTGCGCGGCGGCGCGGCCATCAGCAGGTTGAAGCCGCGTTCGCCGATCCACTCGAAGCTGGACGGCGTGAGCAGTGCCGCGACCCACACCGGCGGGCGCGGCTGCTGCGTCGGGCGCGGCAGCGATTGCGCGTCGCGGTAGCGGAAGAACGGGGTGTCCTCGCTGGCCGATTCCTCGGCGAGAAGCCGCACCGTCGCGTCGATCGTCTGCTGGAAGCGCGTCTTGCTCGAGTCGAGATCGATGCCGAATGCATCGAATTCGTACGGCAGGAAGGCGCGCGCGAAGCCCAGCTCGAGCCGCCCGTTCGAGATCGCGTCGAGCTGCGCGGCTTCGGCCGCGAGCTGGATCGGATGATGGAACGACGCCTGGATGCCGCCCGTCATCAGGCGGATCGACTTCGTCTGCGCGGCCACGGCCGCGAGGAACATCAGCGGCGACGGGCTGTAGCCGCCGTACGGCTTCAGGTAGTGCTCGGTCATCTTCACGTACGTGTAGCCGAGCCGCTCGGACAGCGCGCTGAGCTTCAGCGCCTGGGCGTAATAGTCGGCCGCCGGGCGGTCGGCCGGGCCGGTATCGGGCAGGAAGGACACGCCGAACTTCATAGACACCTCACAGGTTGATGTGCTGCCGTTGTCTGCAAAGGGGAAGCGATGCCGCGACGAATGCGTCCCCCGGTCGGGAAACAGGATCGCTCGCAAGGCACTTGCAAGGATGATCCAATCATAGGATGATTGGGTCTATGCAAGTCTTACACGTCGCAAGATTTGCTGCAAGCGTTGCTCGGTTGTCGCTCCAGTTCCGCCCGCAAGCGGGCACCCCGGGGGCAGGCTGACGTCGAACGGGCCGGCCTTTCCATTTCTGGCGAGGAATCACGGATGAACGCTCTTCTATCGGTTTCTGGCAAGGCGCTCAGGATGCGGCGGGTGGTGCGTGCCGCGTCGGGCAAGTGTCTGATGGTGCCGCTCGATCATTCGCTCGCGGACGGGCCGATCGCCCATCCGCAGCAGTTGCGGCAACTGGTTGGCGACATCGCCGCGCACGGCGGCGACGCGATCGTCGTGCATCGGGGCCGCGCGCGCTTCCTGGCGCCCGACGTGCTGAGCGATCTCGCGCTCGTCGTGCACCTGAACGGTTGCACGCGCTACGCGGAGGACGCGAACGCGAAGACGCTGTTCGCGAGCGTCGAGGACGCGCTGGCGAGCGGCGCGGACGCGGTCAGCGTGCACGTGAATCTCGGCTCGAAAACGGAATCCCAGCAGCTGCTCGACCTGAGCCGCATTGCGACCGAATGCGCGCGCTGGTCGCTGCCGCTGCTCGCGATGATCTATCCGCGCGGCCCCGGCCTCGGCGATCGTCCGCAGGCCGAACTGATCGCCCATGCGGCGAACGTCGCGGCGGATCTCGGCGCCGACATCGTCAAGCTGCCGTACAGCGGCGACGCCGCGAGCATGGCCGACATCATTGCCGGTTCGTCGCTGCCGGTGCTGGTCGCGGGCGGCGCGAAGCTGCCCGAAGACGAGTTCGTCGCGTTCACGTCGCGGGTGATGAACGCGGGCGCGCTCGGCATCGCGGCCGGCCGCAACGTGTTCGCCGCGCCGAAGGCCGCCCCGCTGATCCGCCGCCTGTCGGACGCGGTGCACGGCGTCGAGCGCCGCGCCGCGCACCTGGCCGCCTGATCCGCTGCGCCGGGCCGTCGTACCCGGTCTTTTTCGACCATCGAGGGTTTCCATGCATCGCTATCCGTGGATCGACCTGCGCGCGCTCGGCGCGCAGGCAGGCGCCGTCGCGGC
>NZ_LDVA01000008.1:0-14101 GCF_050768715.1 Burkholderia sp. ZZQ-2
CCCGCCCCTCCGCCATCGGCATCGCGCGCCGCGACGCGATCCGCCACGCACGAATCGGCCGGCATCGACACGCCGGCCCGCATCCCGCGCGCGTTCGGTATTCAGTAACGCATCACGAGAAACAGGCCGGCAGCCGCGAGCGCCATCCCCGGCCATGCGAGCGCGCCGATCGTCTCGCCGAGCGCCACGAGCGCGATCAGCGCGGTCGCGGGCGGGATCAGGAAGAACAGCGCCGACACGCGCGACGCCTCGCCGTACCGCACCATCGCGAGCAGCAGCGAGATCGCGATCAGCGAGTTGCAGATGACGAGGTACGCGAGCGAACCGGCGAGCCCGGCGGTCCATTGCACGTGCATCGGTTCGAGCGCGAACGCGAGCGGCGCGGTGACCGCGAGGCCGACCGCGTACTGCACGAGGTTCGCGGTGACCGGATGGACATCGGTGCCGAAGCGTTTTTCCCACAGCGTGCCGCCGGTGATGCAGGCGAGCGCGAACAGCGCGAACGCGAGCGCCCAGGGCGACGCGACATCGACCGACGAACGCGCGAGGATCACCAGCACCGCGCCCGCGGCGCCGAGTGCGAGCCCGATCCAGCGCAGCACGCCGACGCGTTCGCCGGCAATCATCGGCGCGAGCAGCCCGACGAGGATCGGCTGCTGCGACGTGACGAGCGCGACGGCGCCCGCCGACATGCCGAGCTTCAAGCTCAGGTACGTACACGCGAAATAACCGGCCTGCAGCAACAGGCCGACCACGACGAGATCGCGCCATGCGCGCCCCGTGCGCGGCAACGCAGGGCGCAGCCACAGGAACGGGCCGGCGAGCAGCGCGACGACGCACGCATAGCGCAGTGCGAGGAAGGTGAGCGGATCGGCATAGCGCAAGCCGAGCTTCAGGAACACGAAGCCGCTTGCCCACAACAGCAGGAACAGTGCGGGCGCGATGCGCAGCCAGCCGGGTTGCCGCGCGGCCTTCGTGGTATCGATCGTCGTCATGTACGCGCGCGCCGGGTTGTCGTTGGGAGGTCCCCGTGCGCACCGGGGCTGCATGCCGGCCCGCGCATCACCGAAGAACCGTGTAACAGGTGGGGTTCGGAACGGTCGCTGAGATGACGATGGCGATGACGACCTGCGGTTCGCGCTTCATGACGTCGTGCCCCCGGCGGATTGGGTGTGCGACGATCATACGCCGCACCGGCCGACCATGCGTCGCGGGGATGCCGCGACCGACGCGCCCGCCTCAACCATCCGACGCGAGCATCTTCGGTATCTCGTCGACGAGCGCATCGATGACGACACGCACCTTCGACGGCACGTGGCGCGATGCCGGCCGCACCGCGAACACTTCGGCGCCCGACACGCTGTTGCTGTCCATCACGAGCGCGAGGCGTCCGTCGCGCAGGTAAGGCGCCATCAGCCAGCAGGGGAGCCACGCGAGGCCCGCGCCGGCGGCGGCCGCATCGGCAATGGCCTGCAGGTCGTCGAGCCGCAGGCGCCCGGCCGGGCGATGGTCGTGCACCGCGCCGTTCGCGCCGACTATCGGCCACGGCGTCGGTTGCCCGCCGCGCGAATACGCGATGCCGACGTGCGACGCGAGTTCGTCGAGCCCCGCCGGCCGGCCATGACGTTCGAGATACGCGGGCGATGCGCAGATGCCCATGCGCTGCACGCCGAGCTTGCGGCCGACGAGCGCGCTCGTATCGGCGAGCTCGCCGATGCGCACCGCGATGTCGAAGCCGTCGTTGACGAGGTCGGCCACGCGATCGCTGAACGACACGTCGATTTCGAGCCGCGGATGGCGCTCCACGAGGCGCCGCATGAGGGGCGCCACGCATTGCCGCCCGAACAGCACCGGCACGCTGACGCGCAGCCGCCCCGCCGGCTCGCGCTGGCCCGCGTCGAGCGCGGCCTCCGTCTCGCCGAGTTCGGCGAGCAGCCGCCGGCACTGTTCGTAATAGACGAGCCCTTCGTCGGTCAGGCCGAGCTGGCGTGTCGTGCGCTGCAGCAGCCGGGTGCCGAGACGGCGTTCGAGCCGCGCGACGACCTTCGCGACGGCCGAGCGCGTGACGCCGAGCCGCAGCGCGGCCGCCGCGAAGCTGCCCGAATCCACCACGTCGACAAATTCGGCAACGCCTCTCAGCCGCTCGTCCATGCCATTTCGCTCCGGTGGGGTAACAGGTTTGTGTCCATGCAGGCGACAGTCATCGGCCGAATTATCGTCAATGCGTCCCTGCGCGCAACACTATGATAGTCCGCACTATCTCGAAAAAGGAGTCGACATGCGCGCATGGCAAGTAAAACCGGGCGACGGTGTGGCCGGGCTTCGGCGCATCGACGCGACACGCCGCGCGGTCGGGCCGACCGACGTCGTCGTGAAGATCCATTCGGCCGGCCTGAACTATCGCGACCTGATGTTCGCGCGCGGCGACTATCTCGGCATCGGCACGGAAGCGCTGATTCCGGTTGCCGACGGCGCCGGCGAAGTCATCGAAACGGGCCGCGACGTCACGCGCTTCAAGCCCGGCGATCGCGTGATCAACACCTACTTCCCGCGCTGGATCGACGGGCCGCCGACGCCGCAGAAAACCTCGGGATCGCCCGGCTCGCATTTCGACGGCGTGCTGGCCGAGCACTTCGTGTCCGACGAGGCGGCGCTGGTCGCGATTCCCGCGCATCTGGACTACGACGAGGCGGCGACGCTGTCGTGCGCGGGCATCACCGCCTGGAACGCGCTGTTCGCCGACGGCGGCCTGGGGCCCGGCGCGACCGTCGTACTGCTCGGCACGGGCGGCGTGTCGATCGTCGCGCTGCAGCTCGCGCATGCCGCGGGGCTGCGCACCATCGTCACGTCGTCGAGCGACGCGAAGCTCGAACGCGCCCGCGCGCTCGGTGCGGACGCAACCATCAACTATCGCGCCACGCCCGAATGGCAACACGACGTGCTGCGGCTCACCGGCGGAGCGGGTGCGGATCTGGTCGTCGAAGTCGGCGGCAAGGATACGCTGCCGCGCTCGGTCGCCGCGACGAAGATGGGCGGCACCGTGTCGGTGATCGGCGGCCTCAGCAGCTTCGGCGGCCCCGAGCTCGGGCTGCTGTCGCTGATCGGCGGGATCCGGCGGCTGCAGGGGATCATGGTCGGCAGCCGCGCGATGCTCGACGACGTCGTGCGCCTCGTCGACGCGAAGCGGATCAAGCCGGTGGTCGATCGTGTGTTCGGCTTCGACGAAGCGCCGCAGGCGTATGCGTACCTGCAGTCGGGGCAGCACTTCGGCAAGGTCGTGATCCGCGTCGCGCGGTAAGCGCATCGGGGCGACGGGCAGCGGGCGGCCTCGCCCGCTGCATACGGCGTCAGAACCTGTGACGGAGCCCCGCGTGAATCATCAGTTGCTTCGAGGTCGACGACAGGTCCGCCGCGCCGGGAACATAGGCCTGGTCGAGCGACGAACCCGTCGCGTCGCCCGCGATCCGCTGGTAGGCGCCCATCAGGTACACGTCCGTGCGCTTCGACAGCATGTAGTCGGCCATCAGCCCGAGCGAATGGATCTTCGGCTTCGCGGTGCCCGTCGTTGCGTCGTAGCGCACCGTCGTGTACACGTACTGCGCCCCGACGAACAGCGCGGGCGTGAACTGGTATTTGCCGTTTACTTCGAAGTTCTGGTACTTGATCGACGTGACCGCGCCGCCTGCGAGCGGGCCGGTCACGGGCTCGATCGTTTCGTCGCCGAACAGGTAACCGACGTTCGCGGTGGGCCGCGTGACGTTGCTGTTCGTGTACGCGAACCCGACCGTCGCGGGCCCCGCCGTGTAGTTGATGCCCGCACCGAAGATCCGCAGCCGCGCCGACGCGAAGTTCGCATCGGCGCCGACCGATCCCGAGCCCGCGATCGCGCCGCCCGGCGTCGCACCCGGGTTGTCCGCATTCAGGAAGGCCGCGCCGACGAGCCACCCGCCCTGCTCGTACTGCGCGCCGACGCTCCACTGCCGGTTGTTCGCGAAGCCCGTGTCGTTACTGAAGCTGTACGTGCCGCCGAACGAGAAACCGGCGAAATCCGGGCTCGCATACTTGACCGTGTTGTTGACCCGAAACGTATTGCCGGTGTTGTCGTTGTCGAGCGGATGCGAGAACGGATAGACGCCCCAACTACCGTTCGCTGTGGTCGGCGCGAGATAGTCGACCACTGCATCGTATTGCCGGCCGAGCGTCAGCGTGCCAAACCGCGCGCTGCCGAGGCCGACGTACGCCTGCCGCCCGAACATGCGGCCGCCCTGCGCGAGCGTGCCGCTGTTCACGTTGAAGCCGTTCTCGACCCGGAACAGCGCGCTGTAGCCGCCCCCCAGATCCTCGCTGCCCTTCAGCCCCCAGCGGCTGCCCTGCGCGAAGCCGCTCGCCATCTGCCACGCGCCGTGGCCGCCGACATTGTTCGTGTAGTCGATGCCCGCATCGACGAGGCCGTACAGCGTGACGCTGCCTTGCGCGAACGCGGGCGCGGCGCACAGTGCCGGCATCGCGACGAAAATCAATCTCCAGTTCATCCGTCATCCTTATTTGTTTTGTCGTTACCGCGCCATGCATGGCGCCACCGCTTACTTCGTGCCGTAGATGTCGAAGTCGAAATACTTCCGGTTGATCCGCTGGTACGTGCCGTTCGCGAGGATCGTCGCGAGCGCGCGGTTGAAGGCGTCGCGCAGGTCGTTGTCCTGCTTGCGCAGCCCGAGCCCGTCGCCCTGCCCGAAATACTTCGCGTCGTCGATCGCCGCGCCGACGAACGCGAAATCCTTGCCCTGCGGCTTCTTCAGGAAACCGTCGCTCGCCGCGATCGATGCCTGGAACGCCGCGTCGAGCCGGCCCGTCACGAGATCGGCATAGACCTGGTCCTGGTTCGGGTACGACACGATCTGCACGCCGGCCGGCTGCCAGTTCGCGATCGCATAGTCGGCCTGCGCGGAGCCCTGCTCGACGCCCACGCGCTTGCCCTTCAGCGCGTCGGCCGTCGGCAGCAGCGGCGAACCCTTGCGCGCGACGAGGCGCGCCGGCGCATTCGAGATCCGGTTCGTGAAGGCGATCTGCTGCTGCCGCTTCGGCGTAATCGTCATCGACGACGCGATGACGTCGAACTTGCGCGCGAGCAGCCCCGGAATCATCCCGTCGAAACTCGACTCGACCCACACGCAGCGCGCATGCAGCTCCGCACACAACGCATTCGTGATGTCGATCCCGAAGCCCGTCAGCGTGCCGTCGGGCAGCTTGTACTCGAGCGGCGGGTAAGTCGGATCGACCGCGAGGCGAATCTCCCTGCCCGCCCAGTCACCCGCATGTGCCGCCCCCGCCGCCAGCGCCAACGCGAGCGCCGCCATTCGCTTACATTGCTTCCACTGCTTCATTGCCAGTCTCCTTCCTCGTGTGAATCGTCAGTCAAAATCATGCGGGCGCGTCACGCGAGATAGCGCTCCGCCAGCGCAATCCAGTAGCTCGCGCCGGTGGCGAGGCACGCGTCGTTGAAGTCGTAGCCGGGATGGTGCAGCCCGCATCCGGCGCCGCCGTCGCCATTGCCGTCACCGTTGCCGATCGACAGGTAGCTGCCGGGGCAAACGCTCAGCATGAACGCGAAGTCCTCGCTTGCCGCGATCGGCCGCAGATGGGGGATCAGCGCGCCGTCACCACCCCATTCACGGGCGACGTCGCGCGCGAAGGCGGTTTCCGCCGCGTGATTGACGAGCACCGGATAGTCGTGGCGGTAATCGATCTCGGCCGTCGCGCCGTAGCTCGCGGCCTGCCCGTGCACGATCTCGCGAATGCGCCGTTCGAGCAGCGCGCGCACGTCCGGCGACAGTGCGCGCACGCTCAGCGCCAGTTCCGCGTGCGGCGGGATCACGTTCGACGCGGTGCCCGCATGGATCGAGCCGGCCGTCACGATCGCCAGGTCCTGCGGGTTCACGTTGCGCGACACGACGGTCTGGAGCGCCATCACGATCGACGCGCAGACGACCACCGGATCGATCGTCGTATGCGGCGCCGCGCCATGCCCGCCGCGCCCGGTCACGCGCACGCGCACCTCGTCGGCCGATGCCATCGCCGGGCCGTCGCAGAAACCGAGCACGCCGGCGGGCAGGCCCGGCACGTTGTGCATCGCGAACACCGCATCGCACGGAAACTGCTCGAACAGCCCGTCGTCGATCATCCGCTTCGCGCCGCCGAGCCCTTCCTCGGCCGGCTGGAAAATCAGGTTCAGCGTGCCCGTGAAGCGGGCGCGCTCGGCCAGGCACCGCGCCGCCGCCAGCAGCATCGCCGTATGGCCGTCGTGGCCGCATGCATGCATCACGCCGTCGCACCGGCTCGCATGCGGCAGCCCGGTCGCCTCGCGGATCGGCAGCGCATCCATGTCGGCGCGCAGCCCGAGCCGCTTACCGGCGCCTCGCGTCAACGTACCGACCACGCCCGTGCCGCCGAGCCCGCGCGTCACCCGATAACCCCACGTTGTCAGGAAACCGGCCACGAGGTCGCTCGTCGCATGTTCCTCGAAGCCGAGCTCCGGATGCGCGTGCAGCCGTCGGCGCAGCGCAATCATCTCCGTCTCGATGGCCGCCAATTCCGGCTGGACTAGTTTGTGGATCAACCCCGATTCTCCTCGATGTACGCCGGTTGCCGATCGCCCGAATGACCGATCGTGGCCGCATCGTAGGCAGCGAAAATCCCGGCGAACAGCCGCGGTTTCGTTATGATGACAACCTTTCGTTGTCGGGTATCGCACCATGGGTACGATCAGGCTGCATCAGCTTCAGGCGCTCGTCGCGAGCGCGGAGGCAGGGAGCATCCGCGGCGCGGCGCGCACGCTCGGGCTGTCGCAGGCGGCCGTCACGCGCGCGCTGCGCGAACTGGAGGCCGGCGAGCGCCTGCCGCTGCTCGTGCGCGCGCCGGAGGGAATCGGCTTCACGGAATACGGCAAGACGCTGCTCACGCACGCGAAGCTCGTGCTGAAGCAGCTCGAACATGCGCAGAGCGATCTCGAACGCATGCGCGGCCGCATCGAGGGCCGGCTGAGCATCGGCGTGACGCCGTGGCTCACGATGACGTTCCTGGCGGAAACGGTGCTGCGCTTTCGCGAGCGGATGCCCGACGTGCGCCTCGAACTCTACGAGGCGCTGATGGCCGTCGCGCAGCCGCTGTTGCGCGACGGCAGCATGGATTTCGCGCTCGGGCACGTGCAACCGGGCGGCACACAGGAATTCGCGTTCGAGCCGATGCTGCGCTACGAGACATCGGTAATGGTGCGCGCCGGCCATCCGCGCGAACACGCGCGATCGATCCACGACCTGCTCGAGAACGACTGGGTGCTGAATTTCGCGGCCGACGGGCAGGCCGCGCTCGTCGACTACCTGTTCACGCGCCACGGTGCCGACATCGACGAACGGCGCATCGTCCGCGCGCAGTCGGTGGCGATGCTGCAGACGATGCTCGAACAGGCCGACATGTGCACGTGGTGCCCGACGATTCTCGCTGCGGTGCCGCCGTTCGGCGAACGGATGCGCGCGTTGCAGCTGAAGGAGACTTTCGAGCCGCGCGACCTCGGGATCGTCACGCGGCGCAGCAGCACGCTGAGCGACGCGGCGCGCTGCTTCATCGAGTGCCTGCTGCACGTGATCCGCCGCCATGCGCGATCGGCACGCAAGGCGGATCTCGCGCTGTTCAGGACGCTGTCGCTGCTGATCTGACGCGCGGCGAACACGGGCGGGCCGCCGCGTCGCCGCGTGCGTGTCGTGCCCGTGCCCGTGCCGCCCGTCAGATTTTCGCGGTCAGCGTGATCCCGACCGTGCGCGGGTCGCCGTACAGCGCCGGATACGCGCCATACGACGGCAGCAGCTCGAGCTTCTTGTAGACCTTGTTGGTCAGGTTCGTCACGTAGCCCGTCACGATGTACTTCTGGTTCGGCGTCGTGTAGGAAACGTGCGCGTTCAGCACCGTGTAGCCGCCCTGCCAGAGCTGCGGCATCGTCTGCCGGGTCGCGCTGAAGTATTCGCGGCTGCGGTAGTTCACGTCACCGCCTGCGATCAGCGTGCCGAACGACACCGGTACGCGATAGTCGAAGCCCGCATTGATCGTTGTATGCGGCGAGCGCGCGAACGAGTTGCCGACGGCGGTCGGCACGTAGCGGAACTCCGTGTAGCGCGTGTTCAGCATCCCCAGGTTCGCGAACAGGTAGAGGCTGTTGACCGGCTGCGCCTTCAGCTCCAGTTCGAAGCCGTCCGCGCGCCCCTGCCCCGCATTCGACAGCGTCGACACCGGCGGGCCGCCGAACGGGTTCGGCGCGAGCGCGAACACCTGGATGTCGCGATAGTCGTAGTGGAACACGCTCGCGTTGACGATCAGCCGCTTGTCGAACCACTCGCTCTTGATGCCGACTTCATAGTCGGTCAGGTACTCCGGCGACACGGTCGACACCGTGCTCTGCGTATACGCGTTGCCGTTGTAGCCGCCCGAACGGAAGCCGCGCGCATAGCGGAAGTACGCACGCACGTTGCTGCTGAGCGCGTATTCGGGCGTGAGGTCCCAGGTCGGCGCGCGCCAGGTGTTCGTCTGGTTCTGCCGCGCGCTGACCGCCAGCGGCGACGACACCGACGACGGCTCCCACCAGCTGCCGGGATTGTCGAACGTCACGTTGCCGGTGCCCTGCAGCCCGGTCAGGTTGATGTTCTTGCGCTCGATCGTGTAACGCAGCCCGCCCGTCACGTTGAAGCGGTCGGTAAACCGGTACTTCACACTGCCGAAGATCGCCGCGCTCTGCGTGTGCTGCGTGAGGTCGGTCAGGTGGTAGAACGCGGGTGACGGCGAACCCGGCAAGCCGCCGCCGGCGCCCTGCTCGGCCAGCTGCTCGGTGAACAGGTGCGTGCCGACGAGCCAGCTCAGCCGGTCGTTCTGCGGCGATTCGAGCCGGAATTCCTGCGAGAACTGGCGGCTCGACAGGCGATCGTGCGAGCGCGCGGCGTCGAACGCCGAATAGTCCTCGTCGTCCTGGTACCAGCGGTGCAGCCCTTCGAACGCGGTGATCGACGTGAGCGTGACCGCCGGGTTGATGCGCCAGTGCGCGGTGAGCGACGTGCCCCAGGTCGAGATGTGATCGCTCGACGGCGCGTTGAGCGACACCGTGTACGGATCGCTCGAGCCGACGAAGCCGAACTGGTTCGCGCCGCCCGGCCCCGCGCCTTGCGCGTGCCACGCATTGCCGCCGCCCGTGTAGTTGCGGCCGTGGATGTTGAACAGGAAGTTGGTGTCCGACGTGGGCACGGCGAGCACCTGGAAGCGCACCGCGTTGTCGTGGAAGCCGCCGAAGCGCCCTTGCTGCACCGTATTCGTGTAGAAGCTGTCGGCGTTCTCGTGATACACCGACACGCGCGCGGCCAGCACGTCGTTCTTGCCGATCGGCCCGCCGATCGCGGCCTCCGCGAGCCGGCTGTTGTACTGGCCGAGCCCGATCTTGCCGTAGCCGCTCACGTCGAAGGTCGGCTTCTGCGACGTGATGCTGAGCGCGCCGCCGACCGTGTTCTTGCCCCACAGCGTGCCCTGCGGGCCGCGCAGCACTTCGATGCGGTCGAGGTCGAACAGCGGAAAGCCCTGCCCGAACACGCTGTTGATGTACACGTCGTCGAAGTACACGCCGATCGGGCTCAGCGACAGGTCCGACGGATCGTTGCTGCCGACGCCGCGCAGGAACCAGCGCGGCCGCTCGCGGCCCTCGGTCGATTGCCCGGTGAAGTTCGGCACGTACTTCGTCACGTCGTTGACCACGCGCAGCTCGTTGTTCCTGATCGCGTCGCCGCTCAGCGCGCTCACCGCGACCGGCACGTCCTGGATGCTCTCCTTGCGCCGGCGCGCGGTCACGGTGACCGTGCCGAGGTTCGTTTCGCGGATGGCCGTGCCGCGGGTCGCACGGGCCGCCGTCGGTGCAGCCGCGGCTGCATCGTCCGTGCCCGGTTGTGCCGGTTTCGCGTCCGGTGCCGCCGCCACCGCACCTTCTTCCGCCCACGCGGGCAACGATACGGCTCCGCCCGTCAGCAGTCCCCCCAGCGCGGTGACGATTAGTTTTTTCCTGAACATCGATGAGTCATCCTGTTTGATCGGTTGAACGCACGTGCGTGCGCGACGCACGGGTTCCCTGTTGCAATTCGGATGCCAGCCTCGAGAGGCCCGTCGTATCGGGCTTCCGGCAGGTATGCGGGGTGCGCGTTGCTGCATGCGCATCTGTGAACGGAAGCAAACTGCTTGTCACGCAACACTGCCGGATCGCGCGACACCCGCTCCGATGGTCGTCAGGAGAGCTTTGCAGTCACGGGCCGCGACGCATCGCGCCGCCCATGTGCGACGCGCAACGCGCACGCCACCAGCACGACGACAGGCAGCCAGCACAGAAACACGGCCTGCAACCCGACGGCCGGCACGAGCGCACTGCCGGCCAGCGGGCCGCAGAACGCGCCCGTCATCGACGCGAGGTTGTACAGGCTCGACACCTGGCTCTTGTCCGCCGGGTGACGGCCGAGGCGCTGCATGTTGACGAGATGCAGCAGCGACGAGCCGGCGCACAGCGCGGCGAGCCCCGCGCCGACGATCCACGCGTCACGGGCGAGCCCGAGCGCGAGCAGGCCGGCCACCGCGCCGGCCAGGCTGAGCCCGTGGCAACGGCGCGCGCTCAGCCGTTGCGCGACATGGCCGAGCCCGAACAGCGCGATCACCGCGACCACGCCCTGCAACGTCAGCAGCGCGACGGCGTGCGCCTGGGACAGCCCGAGCGACTGAATCGCGAGCACGACCGTATACGCGCCGGCAAGCGAACGCGTCGCACTGTTCACGGCCTCCAGCACGAGTTGCTCGCGCACGTCGTGATTCCATGCGAGCGCCAGCAACGCGCGCAGGCCGCCGGTTTCCGGTTGGGCGCCGCGCGGCACGGCCTCGGCGTCGCCGAGCAGCGTCCGGCTGAACAGCGCCATGCCCGCGAAGCTCGCCGACGCCGCGCAGAACGTCGCGACCGCGCCATGCGCGCCGATCAGCCAGCTCGCGAGCCACGGCCCGACCATGCCGGTTCCGACCGACATCGCCGCGCGGTACCAGCCGGCGCGCGCGAGGCCGATCTGCGCGAGACGCGCGAGAAACACGCCGTTGATGGACACGATCCGGAACGGGATGCACAGCCCGATCAGCACTTGCGTGAGCGCGATCAGCGGCCATGCGCCGGTATACGGCACGACGAGGTTGAGCAGCATCGGCCCCATGCTCGCGGCGAAGTACACGCGCCGCGCGCCGTAGCGCGCGACGAGCAGCCCGGCCGGCAGCGTCATCAGCGCGATGCCGAGCGGCTCCATCGCGGCGATGATGCCGAGCCGCGCGCTGTCGACGCCGAGCGCGAGCGCATACAGCGTCGTCGCGAGCTGCGCCATGCTGATCGTCGTGCCGCTCGCGAGCGCCAGCAGCATGAAGCCGCCGGTGAAGCGCTCGCGCCGCCATGCGTCGGCGACGCGTGCCGGCGCGCTCACCGCGCGGCGTCGCGAGACAACGGTGCGATGCCGTCGAGCGCGCGCCGGTCGATCCACGCGCGCACGTCGAAGTCCGCAGGCAGGAACCGCCATTCGACGAGGAAGCGCTTGAAATCGTCGAGCGCGGCGATCGACGCTTCGTCGAGATCCGTGCGCAGCCGCCGGTGCACGTCGGTGCCGTACGCGAGCCGCAGCCAGTCGTGACCCGATCCCGTCTCGCGGCCGAGATAGCCGAGCACTTCCTGCTCGTGCTCGCGCGCCCAGCATTCGACGTCGGTCACGCGCGCGAGGAAGCGGCGAACGATGTCGGGATGGCGTTCGAGCGTCGACGCATTGACGGTCAGCGGCCGAGGCGAGCCGTTGTTGATGCGGATCTGCGGATCGGGATGAAAGCCGATGTCGACGACCGTCTGCGCGCCGATCAGGTGCGCGGTCTCGAGCCCGAGCGAACCCTTCACGTAGATCGCGTCGACCTCGCCGCGCACGAGCGCGGCCGCTTCGGCCGCATAAAGGCGCCGGCTGGACAGACTCGACGGATGGCTGAATGCCGCGTCGCGCGTCAGCGGCGTCGACACGGGCGCGCGCAGGTTCGACGCGGGCACGTCGACCCATTCGACGTCGGCGGGGCCGAGCCCGTCGAGCGACAGCGCGCTGACGAAGCCGCGCAGCGCCGCCGCGCGGAAGATGTCGATACGTTCGCCGTCGCGGCGCGGCAGCCCGATGCGGCGCCCGCGCAGGTCCCTCGGCCGCGCCAGGCCGGTTTCCGGCAACGCGACGATCGCCTGCGCCTCGTCGACCCAGGTCAGCGCGACCACCCGGGTATCGGCACCGGAGGCGCGCGCCCACAGCGCGGGAATGCTGCCGCCCTGCCGGAACGTGTTGTCGAGCGAATGATCGACGTGCGCGCGATGCAGCGCCGCGTGCTGGTTCTCCTGCAGCGCGCGGACGGTGATGCCGTCGCCGGCGAACTCGCTGTCGAGCCAGCCGAGATGCGCGGCGATGCCGAGCGGCGTCGGCACCGGACAGCGCGTGTACCAGATCGACTGGACGTGATGGGAAGCCGTGATGCTCATGGATGCGTTCGGAAAAGGAGTCGTGAACCGCGCATCAGCCGCGCGGCGCGGTGAGCACCGACAGCCGCGTGATACCCGCATGCTCGATCGCGGCCATCAGCTTCGCGACGGTGCCGTACGGCACGTGCTCGTCGGCCTGCAGGTCGAGCGCGACGTCGGGCCGGCCGGCCTTCAGCGCGGCGAGCTCGGCCGGCACCGCGGCGAGCGCGACCGCGCGCTTGTCGAGATACACGACGCCCTTGTCGTCGACGCTCACGGTGACGTTCGGCTTGCGGTCGGCCGGCGCCGTGGCGACGGTGTTCGGCAGGTTCACGTGCACCGCGTTGTTGAGCAGCGGCGCCGTGACGATGAACGCAACGAGCAGCACGAGCATCACGTCGACGAGCGGCGTGATGTTGATTTCACTGAGCACGTCGTCGTTGTCGGAAGAGGACGAGAAGGCCATTATGCGAACGCCTCCTGACGGGCGCCGTCGGCACGGCGTGCCGGCGCGGGCGCGGTGGCGGCGGGCGGCACGCGGAAACCGGCCTTCTGCGCGAGCGTGACGAAATCGGTTGCGAACGCATCGAGATCGGCCGACGCTGCCTTCACGCGGCGCACGAAGAAGTTGTACGCGAGCACGGCCGGCACCGCGACCGCGATGCCGATCCCGGTCGCGACCAGCGCCTCGCCGATCGGCCCCGCGACCACATCGATGCTCGCGGACGCACTGTGCGTGATCGCGGTCAGCGCGTGGATGATGCCGAACACGGTGCCGAACAGGCCGACGAACGGCGCGGTGCTGCCGATCGACGCGAGCACGGCGAGCCCCGCTTCCGCGCGCCGGCGCGCGTTGTGGATCTGCTGGCGCAGATGGCGTTCGAGCAGGTCGTGGCGGCTCCAGCTGTGTTCGAGATCGTGCGCGCTGCTTTCGTCGGCGCGCCGCAGCGCGTCGAAGCCCGTCGCGGCGAGTTCGCCCACGGGGCTGTCGGCGCCGTCGAGCGCGGCCGCCTCGTGGAAACTGTTCGCGGCCCAGAACGCGCGCGTGTAATGCCGGTTGCGTGCGCTCGCACGCAGGCTCTGGATCGTCTTCACGACGATCAGCGTCCACGTGACGACGGAGAAGACGACGAGCAGCCAGAGCGCGCCCTGGACGATGAAGGTGGTCGGGATACCGTTCATGATGTGAGTTCCTTGAAAAATGTGGCGGGCCGCCCGGTCGGTCAGCCCAGCTTGAAATCGATCGGCACGTTGACCCAGCCGTCGACCGCTTCGTCGCCGCGCTTCGCGGGCACGAACGTCCAGCGCTTCACGGCGGCCACCGCCGCGTTGTCGAGCATGCGGCGGCCGCTGCTCGTGCGGACGTCGACGGCATCGGGCGTGCCGTTCGCGAGCACGTGCACGCGCAGCACGACGCGCCCTTCCCAGCCCTGGTCCTGCGCAAAGGCCGGGTAGTCGGGCGCCGGGTTGCGCAGGTAGGCCGCGTCGCCGATCGGCGCGGTTTCGCGCACGGGCGCCGCCGGCGCGGCG
>NZ_LDVA01000009.1:0-482 GCF_050768715.1 Burkholderia sp. ZZQ-2
CTGGGTCGCGATCCTCACCACCACCCTCGTGGCGATGGGCCTGACCCTCGTCGGGGATCTGGCGACGCTCGCCGAGACCGTCGTGCTGCTGCTTCTGGTCGTCTTCCTCAGCGTCAACGTGTCCGTGCTGGTGCTGCGTCGGGACCGCGTCGAGAACGATCACTTCCGCGTGTGGACCTTCGTCCCTGTGCTCGGCATCGGCTCCTGCATCCTGCTGCTCACCCAGCAGCGTCCGGCCGTCTGGCTCTTCGGCGGGATCCTGCTCGCCGTCGGCGGTGTGCTCTACCTGCTGGCGCTGTGGGGCAGGAAGCACACCGGGAAGAGGAACGACACTTCCGGCGGCGACACCGTCGGCAACCCGAAGGAGAACCATGAGCACGCCTGAGCACGCATCCGACGAAGAGATGACGAGCGCGCAGAAGCGACACGACCAGTTGACGGCGGCGCCGGAGGCCACCGAGGCCGACGCCGCGCCCCGCATC
>NZ_LDVA01000010.1:0-222 GCF_050768715.1 Burkholderia sp. ZZQ-2
GCAGTGCGAGCCGATCGAGTACCCGAAGCCGGACGGCAAGCTGACGTTCGACCGGCTGTCGTCGGTGTTCATCTCGAACACGAACCATGAAGAGAACCAGCCGGCGCACCTGACCTTGAAGGATGCGAACGTGCCGGTGAACGTGAACCTGCGCACGTATGCGGGGCCGGAAGGACGTTTCTGCCCGGCAGCGGTGTACGAGTTCGTGAAGAACGACGACGG
>NZ_LDVA01000011.1:0-515 GCF_050768715.1 Burkholderia sp. ZZQ-2
CCTTGAAGCTCGCCTGGAACAGCTCTTCGTTCTCGACCTGGAACCGGTCAAGCGCATCCTTCTCGCGTCCGAAGACCTTCACCAGCGCGTGGCCCGAGAATGCCTCCTCGACACGGGCGTTCAGTCGACCGACCTTGCGCCACTGCATGCCGAAGGCCTTCTGCGACCGCGGTCCGATGATGCCGAAGATCACTCCCATGAGCGGCAGCGTGACCAGGGCCACGAGCGCGAGCTGCCACGAGATCGAGAACATCATGACGAGCACGCCGATCACGGTGAGCACCGAGGTGAGGGCACCGGAGAGCGACTGCTGCATCGTCTGCGTGATGTTGTCGATGTCGTTCGTGACGCGCGAGATCAGCTCGCCGCGCTGCACCTTGTCGAAGTAGGCCAGCGGCAGGCGGTTGATCTTCGCCTCGACGGACTCGCGCAGTCGCCACATGGTGCGGACCATGATCACGTTGATGACGTAGCCCTGGATCCAGGTGAGGAAGGCCGCGGCCACATAGATCCCG
>NZ_LDVA01000012.1:0-253 GCF_050768715.1 Burkholderia sp. ZZQ-2
CGCCTTCCTGCTGCTGCAGCGTTTCTGGCAGTCAGGTCTCACCGCGGGAAGCGTCAAGCAGTAGCTCCCCGTACCTCCCCTGCATCACCTCAGCGATCCGACGCTGGATCGCCCCTCCCGAAAGGACACAGCAATGAAGCACCTTCCCTCCCCGACGCGGCGCACCCTCGCGGTGCTGGCCGCGGGAACCGTGGCAGCGCTGGCGCTGGCCGGTTGCAGCACCGGCGGCGACACCGGTGCCGGCGGCAACGCG
>NZ_LDVA01000013.1:0-3780 GCF_050768715.1 Burkholderia sp. ZZQ-2
CGATCTGGTCGATCTTCGCGAGCAGCGCCTGCGGCGACGCGTCGGCCGACAGCCCGAGCGCGAGCGTCGGCGTGTCGACCGCATCGAGCGCACCCGCGCCCATCGCCTCGTAGACCGACGACGTGTTCGCGCTGACGCTCGCCGTCACGATCAGGATCGCGCAGGGCGCGCGCGCCATGATCCGGCGCGTCGCCGCGACCCCGTCGACCTTCGGCATCACGAGATCCATCAGCACGAGATCGGGCGGATGCGCGACGCAGAAATCCACCGCCTCGTCGCCGTCGGTCGCGACCCATAGCACGCGATGGTCGGTGCGCAGCGCGATCACGCGGCGCAGCGCCTCCACGGCCAGCGGCAAGTCGTTGACGATGCCGATGTTCATCCTCGCGCGTCCCCGATCAGGTCGTGCACGGCGTCGAGCAGCGCCTCGTCGTGGAAGCTGCTCTTCGCGAGGTAGTAGTCGGCGCCCGCGTCGAGCCCGCGACGGCGATCCTCGTCGCGATCCTTGTACGACACGATCATCACCGGCACGCGCTTGAGCATCGGATCGCCCTTGATCAGCGTAACGAGTTCGATGCCGTCCATGCGCGGCATGTCGACGTCGGTGACGACGAGATCGAACGCATCGCTGCGCACCGCGTTCCAGCCCTCCATCCCGTCGACCGCGACCGTCACGTCGTAGCCGCGCTTCTCCAGCAGCTTGCGTTCGAGCTCGCGCACCGTCAGCGAATCGTCGACGACGAGCACGCGGCGCCGCCGGTCGGCCAGCGCCAGTTGCGGGTCGCGCGTGAGCCGCGCGAGCTGCCCGCCGCGCACGAGCTTGTCGACCGAGCGGATCAGGTCCTCGACGTCGACGATCAGCACCGGGTCGCCGTTCTCGAGCAGCGCGCCGGCCGCGATGTTCTGGATCTTGTGCAGGCGGCTGTCGAGCGGCTGCACGACGAGCATGCGCTCGCCGAGGAAGCGGTCGACCGCGACGCCGTACAGCTCGGGTTCCCCGCCGACGACCACGACCGCCGTGCTCGTGCGCGCGACGTCGGGCTCACCCGCGTCGAGCAGCTGATGCGCGGCGACGAGGCCCGCGCGCCGGCCGTCGAACGGGAAATGCGGCTGCCCTTCGAGCACGTCGATATCGTCGTGCGAGAGTTCGAGCGTGCGTCGCACGTGCGCAAGCGGGAACGCATACGGCTCGCCACCGACCTCGACGAGCAGGCTGCGGATCACCGACAGCGTGAGCGGCAGCTGCAGCACGAAACGCATGCCCGCGCCCGGCTCGTTGAAGATCCGCACCGCGCCGCGCACGCCGCGCACCATCTCCTGCACCGCGTCGAGGCCGACGCCGCGGCCCGACACGTCGGTCACCGCATCGCGCATCGAGAAACCCGGCAGCAGCAGGAATTCGAGCAGTTCGGGATCGGACAGCCGCGCGGCCGTCTCGTCGTCGGTCAGGCGCTGGCGCACGACGGCCGCGCGCAGCGCGTCCATGTCGACGCCCGGGCCGTCGTCGATCACGCTGACCAGCAGCGAGCCGGCACTGTGGCGCGCCTCCAGCGTCACGCTCGCCTCGGCCGGCTTGCCGCGCGCGCGCCGCGCCTCCGGCGAATCGACGCCGTGGTCGATCGCGTTGCGCAGCAGGTGGCCGAGCGGCGCGTCGAGCAGGTCGAGGATGTCGCGGTCGACCTGCGTGCCCTCGCCGACGATCGAGAAACGCACCTGCTTGCCGAGCGAGCGCGCGAGATCGCGGACGATGCGCGGATACGCACGCGTCGCGTCGCCGAACGGCCGCATCCGGCATTGCAGCGCCTCGTCGTACAGCTGCTCGGCGATATGCGTGCTGCGCCGCTCGAAGCGGTCGAATTCGTCCATGCGCTCGGCAAGCGAGCGCTGCAGGTCGTTCAGCATGTGCCGCACTTCGTTCATCGACGCGAGCATGCCCGCGTCGAGATCGTCGGCGAATTGTTCATACATCAAATCGAGCGAGCGGGCTGCATCGCGCTGGGCGCGCTTCACGCGCAGCATCGATTCGGCGAACGGCTTGAGCCAGCGCGATTCGACCAGCGATTCGCCGGACAGGCTCAGCAGCCGGTTCAGCGTATCCGCGCGCACGCGGCGCATCGCGCCGGCGCCGGCCACGCGGCCGGCCTGGGCCGGATCGGGCACCGCGCTCGAGACCGCAAGCGGCGGCACCGCGGCACTCGCCCCGACGGGCTCGTTCGCGGCACCGTCGTGCTCGCGATACGGCACGACCGTCGGCGGCGCCTGCGGCGAGACGACGCCCGACACCTGCATCGTCTGCGCGCCGTCGGCGCCCGTGAGCGCCGCCGCGAACACGTCGATCTCCGTCTGCGTCACGGGCTGCGCCTGCGGATCGCCGACGCGCACCAGCAAATCGACGCCCGCCAGCAGCACGTCGACGTGCGTGGCCGTCAGCGCGATCGTGCCGGCCTGCGCGGCGACGAAGCACTCCTCCATCCGCCCCGCGATGTCGACGCCGAGCGGCACGCCGACGATGCGCGCGGCCCCCTTCAGCGAATGCGCGGCGCGCATGCATGCCTCGAGCGCGACGGAATCGGGCTCGCCCGATTCGAGCGCGAGCAGCCGTTCGGACAGCGCCTGGGTCTGCGTGCGCGTCTCCTCGCGATACAGCTCGAGCAGCGACAGGTGGCTCAGGTCGTCATCGCCGCTCATCGCATGCTCCGTGTGACTGCGTCGAACAGGCGGTCGTCGTCGAGCAGGCCCACCGACTTCCCGCGCCACGACAGCACGCCGCGCGACAGGCCGGCGCTCGCGCGCCCGACCGTGGCCGGCACGGGCACCCAGTCGGATGCGCCGAAGCGCAGCACGCCCTCGACTTCGTCGACCGGAAACACGACCGGCTCGCCCTGGTGCGCGGCGACCAGCAGCCGCGTGAAGCGGCCGTCGTCACCGCCCTTGCCGCCCTTGCCGACATCGAGTCCGAGCAGCGCGCCGATCGAGATCGCGATGCGCAGCGTGCCGCGGATGTTGACCACGCCGCGCACGGCTGAATTGCGGCGATGCGGCAGCGAATGGATCGGGCGCGTGCCGGCGATCTCGCGCAGCACGCCGATCGGCAGCGCGAGCCATTCGTCGGCCACGCGAAACGCCAGCGCCGCATGGCGCGTATCGGCGTCGGCGTCGCGCACGTGCGGCGTGCCGGGCGCGCTCATCCGGCGCGTGGCGTCGGCCATCTCCGCCCCGTCGAGCGGGCGCTCGAGCAGCTTCGCCGCGTGATACGCGTACACCGGGCAGTTCAGGCAGCGCAGGCACTCGTTCAGCCGCTCGCACGTGCGGTCGCCGCGCGTGCCGATCCGGTTCCAGCAATCGTCGACGTCGATCGTCGTCTCGTCAATGGCAGCGGCGGCGCGGTTCATGAATTCCTCTGGTCATCGCGGTGTCGGTCCCCAACCCGTAGTCTTGTCAGCCGGCCGAGCGCCGTGCACGCTCGAGCAGCCATTGCGCGCCCGCGCGATCGCCGCCGACGTCGAGCAGCGTCGCGAGATGGGTCAGCGCTTCGTGATGCGTGGGCCGCAGGTACAGCGCCTTCCTGTAGAAGTCGCCGGCTTCCGATGCGCGCCCGCGCGCATCCGCGATCAGCCCGTTCAGGTAGAACGCATCGGCGTGCGGCCCGACGCGCGCCGAGAACTGCGCGAGCACGCGCTCGGCCTCGTCGAACGCGCCGGCATTCGCCAGCGCCTGTGCGTCTTCCAGCGTCGGCGCGGGGCCTTCGGCCACCGGTGCGACCGTTGCAACGGGCGCAAC
>NZ_LDVA01000014.1:0-278 GCF_050768715.1 Burkholderia sp. ZZQ-2
ATGGCGCTGTCGAACACAGCCTCGCCGTCGACCTCGCTCTCTCGGGGCGATCCGAACGGAGGGTGGAAGTCGTTGTGGTCATAGACCATCCGCGGCTCGATGAAGGCGTACGCGGGGAGCTTCCCGGCCTTCGCCTCGGCGTAGAAGTCCTCCATCGTGCCGAAGTGCTCGGTGCGCCAGTACTTCTCCAGCACCGCCGCATGCAGCATCCCGGTGAACGAGACGAGCTGGAGCTTGTCGATGTAGATCTTCCAGCTCACCTTCTTGTCTTCGAGCCG
>NZ_LDVA01000015.1:0-4024 GCF_050768715.1 Burkholderia sp. ZZQ-2
ACACGTAGACGGAGAAACCACATGAGCGAGAACAATTTCCTGGTGATCGACGACAACGAGGTGTTCGCGGGCACGCTCGCGCGCGGCCTCGAGCGCCGCGGTTACGCGGTCCAGCAGGCGCACGACAAGGAGGCGGCGCTGCGGCTTGCCGCGGGCGGCAAGTTCCAGTTCATCACCGTCGACCTGCATCTCGGCGAGGATTCGGGCCTGAGCCTGATCGCGCCGCTGTGCGACCTGCAGCCCGATGCGCGGATCCTGGTGCTGACCGGCTACGCGAGCATCGCGACCGCCGTGCAGGCGGTGAAGGAAGGCGCCGACAACTATCTCGCGAAACCCGCGAACGTCGAGTCGATCCTGGCCGCGCTGCAGACCAACGCAACCGAAGTGCAGGCCGACGAAGCGCTCGAGAATCCGGTCGTGCTGTCGGTCGACAGGCTCGAATGGGAGCACATCCAGCGCGTACTGGCCGAGAACAACAACAACATCTCGGCGACGGCGCGCGCGCTGAACATGCACCGCCGCACGCTGCAGCGCAAGCTCGCGAAGAAGCCGGTGCGGCAGTAAGCGGGCACTGGCGCCCGGCGTGTCAGCCGGATGCGCCCCGGGGCTCGCGACAGGCAGGCGACGATCTCGCGTTTCAGCAGGAGCGTGAGCAGCGCCGAGTAGAAGACGTTGGCGAGCAGCGGCGCGCATCCGCCGACGACGATGGCGTTGGCCAGCGGCCACGGCGTTGCCGATACGCCACGCGCGACGAACTGGATGCCGATGCTGATCGCCACGCTGGCGAATGCGATGCCCGCCAGCGTGGCCAGCCACGCGAGTACAAACGCGACGTTGTAGCGCCGCAGCGAATCCCGCCTGATCCGGCGCAGGAGCGACAGGATGTCGGCGCGCGTGAGCGCGAGCAAGGCCGGCACGATTCGGCCGGCGACGGACGGGTAGATGGTCATTCGAAGGCGGTGACGAATGCGTCGGTACTTGGCCGGAGGAGTCCGGATTATAGGGACGCACCAGCGCGCTTGCCATCAGCCGCACTCCAGGGGCAGGCACGGGCGCCGCATCGCCTGACCATGAAAAAACGGGCGACCCCGCAAGGGGCCGCCCGTTTTTCGTCGGACGCCGCGCGCGTTACAGCACGTAGCGCGACAGGTCTTCGTCCTGCGACACTTCGCCCAGCGCGCGGTCGACATACTTCGCGTCGATCGTCACGCGCTCGCCGGCATGGTTGCCGGCCGAGAACGACACTTCCTCGAGCAGTTTCTCGATCACCGTGTACAGCCGGCGCGCACCGATGTTCTCGGTCTTCTCGTTGACCGCATACGCGATCTCCGCGAGACGGCGGATGCCGTCGTCGGCGAACTCGAGCTGCACGTCTTCGGTCGCGAGCAGCGCCTGGTACTGCTTGACGAGGCTGGCATCGGTGGCGACGAGGATCGCCTCGAAATCGTTCACCGACAGCGAGTCGAGCTCGACGCGGATCGGGAAGCGGCCCTGCAGTTCGGGAATCAGGTCGCTCGGTTTCGCGAGGTGGAACGCGCCGCTCGCGATGAACAGGATGTGATCGGTCTTCACCATCCCGTACTTCGTGTTGACCGTCGTGCCCTCGACGAGCGGCAGCAGGTCGCGCTGCACGCCCTGGCGCGACACTTCGCCGCCGCTGCCTTCGTTGTTGCGCGACGTGATCTTGTCGATCTCGTCGAGGAACACGATGCCGTTCTGCTCGACGTTCTGCACGGCCTTCGTCTTCACTTCCTCGTCGTTCAGCATCTTCGCCGCTTCCTCGTCGGTCAGCAGCTTCAGCGCTTCCTTGATCTTCACCTTGCGACGCTGCTTCTTGCCGCTGCCGAGGTTCGAGAACATCGAGCGGATCTGCTCGGTCATCTCTTCCATCCCCGGCGGCGCCATGATGTCCATGCCGGCCGACGGCTGCTCGAGGTCGAGCTCGACCTCCTTGTCGTCGAGCTGGCCTTCGCGCAGGCGCTTGCGGAAGGTCTGGCGCGTCGCGTTGTTGTCGTCGTTCGCGTGGTCGGCATTGCCGCCGAAGCCTACCGCGCGCGGCTGCGGCAGCAGGATGTCGAGGATGCGGTCTTCCGCCTGGTCGGTGGCCTTGCTGCGCACCTTGCGCATCTCGGATTCGCGCGTCTGCTTGACCGAGATCTCGATGAGGTCGCGCACGATGCTGTCGACGTCGCGGCCGACGTAGCCGACCTCGGTGAACTTGGTCGCTTCGATCTTGATGAACGGCGCGTCGGCGAGCTTCGCGAGGCGGCGTGCGATTTCGGTCTTGCCGACGCCCGTCGGCCCGATCATCAGGATGTTCTTCGGCGTGATTTCCTGGCGCAGCGGGTCGGCGACCTGCTGGCGGCGCCAGCGGTTGCGCAGCGCGACCGCGACGGCCTTCTTCGCCTTGGCCTGGCCGATGATGTGCTTGTCGAGTTCCGAGACGATCTCGGCAGGGGTCATGGTGCTCATGGTGCGGTCCTTACTCGATCGTTTCGATGATGCGGTTGTGGTTCGTGTAGATGCACATGTCGCCGGCAATCTTCAGCGACTTCTCGACGATCTCGCGCGGCGACAGCTCGGTGTTCTCCGCGAGCGCGCGGGCCGCGGCCTGCGCATACGCACCGCCCGAACCGATCGCGCAGATGCCCTCTTCCGGGTCGAGCACGTCGCCGTTGCCGGTGATCACGAGCGTGGTGGTGGCATCGGCCGTGATCAGCATCGCCTCGAGGCGGCGCAGCATCCGGTCGGTGCGCCAGTCCTTCGCGAGCTCGACGGCCGCGCGGGTCAGGTTGCCCTGGTGCTTCTCGAGCTTCGCCTCGAAGCGGTCAAGCAGCGAGAACGCATCGGCGGTGCCGCCCGCGAATCCGACCAGCACCTGGTTGTTGTAGATCCGCCGCACTTTCCGCGCGCCACCCTTCATGACGATGTTGCCGAGGGTTACCTGGCCGTCGCCGCCGAGCGCGACCTTGTCGCCGCGCCGGACCGAAACGATGGTCGTGCCGTGAAATTGCTCCATCTGCGTTCCTTGAGAAAAACGGGGAAGAGTCGGGCGGCGCGAGGCGCCGCCGCGTAACTCGCAGTGCGCCGGGAAGCGGCCCGGCGCGCGTCCGTTTCATTTTAGGGCGGGCGCGGGGATATCAAGAGGCGGGAGGCAAATCGGAAAACCGGCCAACCGCGAGCCGGTGCCGGAAAAACAAAAAGCGCGCGGCAGGCCGCGCGCTTTCGGGAAGCAGCGTGTCTGAGCGGAACGCCGCTCGATCAGTCGCCGAACAGCTTCTGGCGCAACTCGCGGCGCTCCTGCGCCTCGAGCGACAGCGTGGCGGTCGGACGGGCGAGCAGCCGCGGAATGCCGATCGGCTCGCCGGTTTCCTCGCACCAGCCGTAATCGCCGGAATCGATGCGGGCGAGCGACTGCTGAACCTTCTTGAGGAGCTTGCGTTCGCGATCGCGCGTGCGCAGCTCGAGCGCGTGCTCTTCCTCGATCGTCGCGCGATCGGCGGGATCGGGGACGATCACCGTCTCGCGCAGGTTCTCGGTCGTCTGGCCTGCATTCTTGAGGATGTCCGCCTGCAACTGTTCGAGCCGATTTTTGAAGAAGGCGAGCTGATCCTCATTCATGTAATCCTTGTCGCTCATCTTCAGGATTTCGGCTTCGGTCAAGAGTTTCTTCGTCATCTGCTTGCTTCTTCAATGTGCGGCAAATCGAGAGATATTGCCTGCACTTTGGGATTACCCGCAACCGCGCTTGCAATCATTTGCGATTTGCCGCCGCGGGGCCGAAAGCCTCTGGAAAACCGGTTCTCAAATACCAGGATAGGCCTGGCGCGGAGTTGCGCGCGCTGCGAACCGGTGTGCTGCGCGGCACATCGCATCGGCCGCGGCCGGGAGGCGGATTGGCGATCCGGCGCGGTTGCGATGCCCGGAAAACTGGTTCAGCAAGAACCGGGCCTGTTTGTTGCCGTACTCCAGCGGGCACGTATTGTAACTGAATCGCAAGCGGGCGCCGTATCGGGTCGATCCC
>NZ_LDVA01000016.1:0-3302 GCF_050768715.1 Burkholderia sp. ZZQ-2
CCGGCCGAGGTGTTCTCCGAATCGATCGAGCTCGAAGCCGAACTCGGTATCGACTCGGTCAAGCAAACCGAGATCATCCAGCGCATCACCGCGCGCTACGCGTTGCCGCCGCTGCCCGCCAATTTCCGCAGCGGCGACTTCAAGGCGATGGGGCAGATCGTCGATTTCGTCTACGAGAACCAGGGAAAGGCGCACGCCTGACGCCCGTGGGCCGAAACGTTGGTCGGCAGGGGGGGCCCTGCCCGTAATGACAAGTTCTCGATAGGCAGGCGATCCATGTCGAATACCAGCATGCGCGGCAAGCTCGTTCTCGTGACGGGCGGTGCGAAAAACGTGGGCAAGGCAATCTGCAGGCGTTTCGCCGAGCAGGGCGCGCACGTGATCCTGAATTTCTTCCATTCGCTCGACGCGTCGAAGGAGACGGCCGAGGAACTGCGCGCGCTCGGCGCGACCGTCGACGTGATCCGTGCGTCGGTCGCGCAGCAGACGCAGGTCGACCGGATGTTCGACGAGATCGAACGGCGCTACGGCCGCCTCGACGTGCTCGTCAACAATGCGGCGTCCGGCGCGCTGCTCGGCGTCGACGAGATCGGCGCCGAGCATTTTGATCGCGCGCTCGACACCAACCTGAAAGGCGCGTTCTGGTGCGCACGCCGCGCCGCGGCGCTGATGGCGCGTTCGGGCGGCGGCGCGATCGTCAATGTGTCGTCGGTGGGCGCGACGCTCGTGCCCGCGAACTATCTCGTCGTCGGCACCGCGAAGGCGGCGCTCGAATCGCTGACGCGCTATCTCGCGGTCGAGTATGCGGGGCGCCAGATCCGGGTGAACGGCGCATCGTCGACGCTGATCGACGGCGACGTCGCCGCGCAGTTTCCGGACCCGGAGAACACGAAGCGCTCGAGCATCGCGGCGACGCCGCTGAAGCGGCTCGCGCGCGCGGAGGATCTCGCCGATCTCGTCGTGTTTCTCGCGTCGGATGCCGCACGCTGGATCACCGGACAGGTGGTCGTCGCGGATGGCGGGTTGTCGCTGTGCAGCGAGGGATTGTCGCCGCGCGCCGAATGGGCGAACGCCGGGCAGGATGCGGGCGCCGCCGCGGCCGTCGCGCAACCGGCCGCGCCGGCCGACGACGCATCGGAGCGCGACGCGCCGGACAGCGACGACATCGCCGTGGTCGGCATGGGTCTCGCATTGCCCGGTGCGAGCGATCCGGACGCATTCTGGCGCGCGCTGCTGGACGGCCCCGAGCTGTTCGGCAACGTGCCGCCGGATCGTTGGGACTACCGGTCGTTCTACTCGCCGGATACGTCGGCGGAAGACAAGAGCTACCAGTCGCGCTCGGTCTTCATCGAACAGTTCGAGCCGTGCTCGACGCTGCGCGCCGAACTCGACGCCGGCACCGCGCCGCGCGAGCTCACGACGCTGTGGCTGCGCCACGCACTGTGCCAGGCGCTCGACGGCGTGACGCTGCGCGATGCCGACCGCGTCGCGTTCCTGGTCGGCTACACGGCGGACGGCAGCCAGCATCTCGAGGAAGGCATGGTGCTGGCCGCCGCGCGCGAGCGCCTGAACGCGGTGCTGGCCGACGCGGGCGTCGACGCGGCCGAGCGCGCGCGCCGCGTGGCCGCGATCGATGCGGTGCTGAGCGCGCGTTATGCGCGCGGCGCGGGCGATCTTGCGTCGTTCTTCCCGCATCGGGTCGGCCTGAATGCGATGAAGGGCGTGCTGCCGGACGACGCGGAGTACATGATGGTCGACACCGCGTGTTCGTCGTCGCTGTATTCGATCGATCTCGGGATCAAGGCACTGCTGCTCGGCAAGCAGGACGTGGTCGCGTGCGGCGGCGCGTTCGCGCTCGCACCGCGCGGCTCGATCCTGTTTTCGAAGCTGCACGGGCTGTCGCGCAGCGGCGAGGTGCGGCCGCTCGATCGCAACTGCGACGGCGTGCTGTTCGCGGACGGCGCGGGCGTCGTGATCCTGAAGCGCCTGACGCGCGCGCGCGCGGACGGCGACCGCATTCTCGGCGTGCTGAAGTCGTTCGGCTCGTCGTCGGACGGGAAGGGCAAGGCGATCTACGCGCCGAATTCGGCCGGCCAGCGCATCGCGATCGACCGCGCGTATGCGCGCACCGCGACGGTGCCCGCCGACGTCGACTGGGTCGTGGCGCATGCCACCGGCACGCCGGCCGGCGATCTCGCCGAATTCCAGAGCCTGCGCGATGCGATCCGGCGCGATCGCCCGGTGCAGGTGACCTCCAACAAGTCGCTGGTCGGGCATACCGGCTGGGCGGCCGGCGTCGTATCGGTGATCCAGGTGCTGCTCGGTTTGCGCCATCAGGTGATTCCGCCCCAGCATCGCTTCAGCGAACCGCCGCCGGAATTCGATCTCGACGGCACGAACCTGCGGATTCCGGTGGCGCCGGTCGAATGGCCGGCCCGGCGCGATTCGGCACGCGTCGCGGCGGTGTCCGGGTTCGGCTTCGGCGGCACGAACGGCCACCTGATCGTGTCGGAGTACCGTGCCGATCTGCCGGCCGGCGGCGCGAGCGGCCGCTTCCAGCGCGAACCGCTGGCGATCGTCGGGTGGTCGGCGAAGTTTCCCGGTCTCGACGGCGACGCACAGGTCGAGGCCTGGCTGCGCGGCGAAGGCCGCGCGCCGGACGCGAGCTTCGGGATCGGCTATCCGCTGCCGAGCTTCGCGCGCGTGAAGATGCCGCCGGCCGTGTTGCGCGCGCTCGATCGCTGCCAGCTGATGGCGCTCGATGCCGCGCACGACCTGCGCGAACGTCTCGGCACGTTCTGGGGCGAGCATGCGGACACGATCGGGCTCGTGATGGGGCACATGGGGCCCACGCGCAACGCGGCGCTGTATGCGAGCCGCTGCTATCTCGACGACATCGCGGCGGCGGTGCTCGACGCGACGCGGCCGGACGAGCGTGCGACGACCGAACGCCTGCTGGACGGCCTGCGCGAGGCGACGCAGCGGCTCGTCGCGCCCACCACCGAAAACTCGTTTCCCGGGATGATGCCGAACGTGATCCCGGCGCGCGTCGCGAATTATCACGATCTGCACGGGATGAACATGACGGTGGACGCAGGCCACGCGTCGACGCTCGCCGCGTTCGAGGCGGCCGAGCGTTTCCTGTGCAGCGGCGAGCTCGACATGGCGATCGTCGGCGGGATCAACGGCAACGCCGCGGAGGAGGTGGGTCCGGCATTCGGGCTGCCGCTCGCGGAGGGCATCGTGCTGTTCGCGGTGACGACCGTGCGGCACGCGCAGGCCGAAGGGCTGCCGGTGCTCGC
>NZ_LDVA01000017.1:0-2360 GCF_050768715.1 Burkholderia sp. ZZQ-2
CAACGCCACACGGCCGCCGCCGCCGAAGCCGAGGCCGCGCAGCAGCGCCACGCCAGCGCGACCGCCGCCGCCGAAGCCGCCGCCCAGCGTCATACCGATGCCACCGCGCAAGCCGAAGCCGCCGTGCAACGCCATGCGGAAGCCACCGCGCTGACCGAAGCACTCGCGCAGCGTCACGCGGATGCCGAAGCGGCGTCGCAGCGCCACGCGGCCGCGATCGCCGAAGCCGAGGCCGCCGCGCAGCGTCATCACGCCGCAGCCACCGAAGCCGAAGCGGCCGCCCAGCGCCATGCGGCCGCGACCGTCGAAGCCGAGGCCGCCGCGAAGCGTCACGCGGAAGCGACCGCCGAAGCCGAAGCGGCCACGCAGCGCCACGCGGCCGCCATCGCGGAAGCCGAAGCCGCCGCCCAGCGCCACACGGCCGCGATCGCCGAAGCCGAAGCGCTCGCGCAGCAGCACGCGCAGGCGATCGCGGAAGCGCAGGCCGCCGCGCAGCGTCACGCCGACGCCACCGCCGAGGCCGAAGCCGTCACGCAACGCCATACCGAAGCGATCGCGCAGGCCGAGGCGGCCGCGCAACGCCACGCCGACGCCGCCGCGCAGGCCGAGGCCGTCACGCAACGCCATACCGAAGCGATCGCACAAGCCGAAGCGGCTGCGCAGCACCACGCGAAGGCCATCGCCGACGCCGAGGCGCTGGTCGAGGCCGTCGTCAAGGAAGCCGCGACGAGCGCGGTGGCCGCCACGGCCGTTGCGGCGGAAGTCGTCGAACCCGCACCGGCCGACACGCCGGCGGCGGAACCGGCCGTGAACGCGCCTGCGCCGGCCGTGGCCGAAGCGGTGGAGGCAACGGCCGACACCGGGACGGCAATCGTCGCGACGGCGCAAGCCGACACGCCGGTTGAAGGTGAAGTCGAAGCCGAAGCCGAAGCCGCCACCACGCCGGCGCCGTCCGACAAAGCGACGCTGCACGTATCGCGTCCGACGCAGAACGAACTCACGCTGACCATCAACGGCGAATCGATCACGCTGCATCCGGAGCAACTGGGCCAGTTGATCGAGGAACTCGCGCATGCGCGCGCGTCGATGCAGCCGGAGCCGCCGCCCGGCATCCCGGCCGGCTGGCGCTTCGTGACGACGAAGAACCCGATGATGGCCGTGCAGAAGCAGTCGAACGGCGACCGCCTGCTGGTCGCCCGTCACACGGGCTACGGCTGGGTGCCGTTCACGTTCTCGCCGGACGTCGTGATCCAGATGTACATGATGCTGACCCAGCGCTAGGCACCGGCAGGCAGCCCCCGCCGAAAACGAAACAGCCCGACCGTTTCCACGATCGGGCTGTTTGCTTTCCGGCTGCCGGGAGGCACGCCTCCCGGGATCCGCTCAGCGCTCCACCGGCGCCTGCACGCGCGCCTTCCACTGGCCGCCCTTGCCGCGCCAGTAGCGCCACGCGGACGCGAACGTCGCGCCGACGTAGAACAGCGCGACGAGCGGCAGCGCGGGCGCCCACAGCGGCGAGCGCCGGTAGTAGCGCAGCATCGGCGCATACGCGGCGCACATCGACGCCCACGCGAGCCACGCCGGCCATGCGCGCGCGCCGTACGCGAGCGCCGCGGCGGGCGGCACGAGATAGATGATCGTCATCCCGAGCAGCGTGCCGGCCAGCAGCAGCGGCGAGTAGTGCAGCTGCGTGAACGCCGTGCGCGCGATCATGTTCCAGATGTCGCGCCAGCTGTCGTACGGGCGCAGCGACACGCTGCGGTCGGCCAGGTCGAGCCGGATCGGGTGGCGGCCGCTGCCGCGGTGCTTGATCTGCGCGGCCAGGCTGCAGTCGTCGATCAGCGCGCCGCGGATCGACTCGATGCCGCCCGCTTCCTCGAGCGCCGTGCGCTTCACCAGCATGCAGCCGCCCGCGGCACCGGCCGTCCGGTTGCGCGGGTTGTTGATCCACGAGAACGGGTAGAGCTTCGCGAAGAAGAACACGAACGCCGGGATCAGCGCCTTTTCCCAGAACGAATCACAGCGCAGCCGCACCATCAGCGACACGAGATCGCGGTTCTCGGCCTGCGCGCGCGTGACGAGCTGCGCGACGGCGTCCGGCGGATGGCCGATGTCGGCGTCCGTCAGCAGCAGGTAGTCGGCCGGCAGGCCGAGCGCCTGCACCGCGGCGATCCCCTGCGACTGCGCCCACACCTTGCCCGACCAGCCGGCCGGCAGCGGCTTCGCGGCCAGCACCGTCAGCCGGTCGGCGCGGTTGATGGCGAGCGCGGCCGCGCGGGCCGCGTCGGCGGTGCCGTCGTCGCTGTGGTCGTCGACAATGATCAGATGAAATTCGCCCGGGTAATCCTGCTCGAGCAGCG
>NZ_LDVA01000018.1:0-5327 GCF_050768715.1 Burkholderia sp. ZZQ-2
AAGCCCGTCGCGCCGCGTCCCGCCGCCGTACAGGTACCGACGCCGCGCGCGGCGGCCCGTGCGCCGCAGGCAGCCGATGCACGTCAGGCCCCGCCGCCGTGGGAGGACATCCCGCCGGACGAATACGTGCCGCTCAGTGCCGACGAGATGTTTAGCGGCCCGCCCGACGACGGCTTCGTGCCGGTATTCGACAGCGGCCCCGATGATGTGCGCGTGACGCCGAAGCCGGCGGAAGCCCGCCCGTCCGCTCTGGTCGACACGCGTCCGCTGCCGCCCGCGATCGCGCTCGATCCGGTCGGCTTCGACGGCGAATGGCCGGCGCTGGCCGCGCGGCTGCCGCTCAAGGGCGTCGCGTACCAGCTCGCGTTCAACAGCGAGCTGACGGCCGTCGATGCGACTACGTTGAAACTTTCAGTGCCGGTGCCGCAATATGCGGACGCTGCGCAGGTGGCGAAGCTGAAGGCCGCGCTGGCCGATGCGCTCGGCAAACCGGTCGAGGTGGCCGTCGAAGTCGGGCCCGCCCGGCGTACGGCGGCGGCACTCGATGCGGCTGCGCGCGCGGCGCGCCAGCGTGAGGCCGAGCAGGAGATTCACGGCGATCCGTTCGTCCAGCAACTCGTGCGCGACTTCGGTGCGCGCATCGTCGAGGGTTCGGTGCGCCCGCTCGCCGACGCGGCGCCGGACGGCCCGCCGCCGACGCTGCATTGAACTGAGCGCCCCGCGACAGGCACAATCACGCCCACACATTGGCCGGCACGCGCCGCGTGCCGGTTTTCACACGATCAAGAAGGAGTATTCCCATGTTGAAAGGCAACCTCGCCGGACTGATGAAGCAAGCGCAGCAAATGCAGGAAAACATGAAGAAGATGCAGGAGCAGCTTGCGCTGATCGAAGTCGAAGGACAGTCGGGCGCCGGCCTCGTCAAGGTGACGATGACGTGCCGCAACGAAGTGCGTCGCGTGTCGATCGACCCGAGCCTGCTCGCGGACGACAAGGACATGCTCGAGGATCTCGTCGCGGCTGCGTTCAACGACGCCGTGCGCAAGGCCGAAGCGACGTCGCAGGAAAAGATGAGCGGCATGACGTCCGGCCTGCCGCTGCCCCCGGGCTTCAAGCTGCCGTTCTGAACGCGGCGTCCGTGCCACTTTTTGCCGCCGTATGAAACAGCCGTCCGCCCTGTCCGCTCTCGTCGAAGCGTTGCGCGTGCTGCCCGGTGTCGGGCCGAAATCCGCCCAGCGCATGGCGGTCCACCTGATGCAGCACGATCGGGAGGGCGCGGAGCGGCTCGGCCGGTCGCTGCTGTTCGCGACCGAGCACCTGCAGCATTGCGAGAAGTGCAATACGTTCACCGAAGCGCAGATTTGCGAGGTCTGCAGCGACGAAGAGCGTGATCCGACGCTGCTGTGCGTCGTCGAGACGCCCGCCGACCAGATCATGCTCGAGCAGACGATGACTTATCGCGGGCTGTATTTCGTGCTGATGGGCCGGCTGAGCCCGCTCGACGGGATCGGCCCGAAGGAAATCCATTTCGACCGCCTCGTGCGGCGCGCGTCCGACGGGGTCGTCAAGGAGGTCGTGCTCGCGACCAACTTCACGAACGAGGGCGAGGCCACTGCGCACTACCTCGGCCAGACGCTGAAGGCGCGCGGGCTCGCGGTCACGCGTCTCGCGCGTGGCGTGCCGGTGGGCGGCGAGCTCGAATATGTCGACGCGGGCACCATCGCCCGCGCGATGCTCGACCGCCGCACGATGTAAGCCGGGCGCCGCCGGTCGGCGGCGCCGTTCCTCATGCCAGGGAGACACATGAGCACCAGCCAGGGCCCGCTCGCGGGCGTCAAAGTGCTCGAATTCGGAACACTGATCGCGGGGCCGTTCGCGTCGCGGCTGTTCGCCGAATTCGGCGCGGAAGTGATCAAGATCGAGGATCCGAACGGCGGCGACCCGCTGCGCAAGTGGCGCAAGCTCCATCCGGAGCAGGGCGGCACGTCGCTGTGGTGGTCCGTGCAGGCGCGCAACAAGAAATCGGTCACGCTCAACCTGAAGGCCGACGCCGGCAAGGCGATCGCGCGGCAACTCGCGCGCGAGGCCGACATCGTGATCGAGAATTTCCGCCCGGGCCTGCTGGAAAAACTCGGGCTCGGCTACGACGTGCTGTCGGCCGAGAACCCGGGCCTCGTGATGGTGCGCCTGTCCGGCTACGGGCAGACGGGCCCGTACCGCGACCGGCCCGGTTTCGGCGCGATCGCCGAATCGATGGGCGGGCTGCGCCACATCACCGGATATCCCGATCTGCCGCCGCCGCGCATCGGCATCTCCATCGGCGATTCGATCGCCGCGCTGCATGGCGTGATCGGCGCGCTGATGGCATTGCATCACCGCAAGGTCAACGGCGGCGCGGGGCAGGTGGTCGACGTTGCACTGTATGAAGCCGTCTTCAACATGATGGAAAGCGTGGTGCCCGAATACGGCGTGTACGGGATGGTGCGCGAGCGCACCGGCGCGTCGCTGCCGGGTATCGTGCCGTCGAACACGTATGCATGCCGCGACGGCAGTATCGTGATCGGCGGCAACAGCGACCCGATCTTCAAGCGGCTGATGAAGGCGATCGAGCGCGACGACCTCGCCGACGATCCCGCACTCGCGCAAAACGACGGGCGCGTGCCGCGCACGCAGGAGATCGACGACGCGATTGCCGCATGGCTCGCGCCGCGCACGATCGATGAAGCGCTCGTCGTGCTCAACGCGGCCGATGTGCCTGCCGGGCGCATCTATAGTGCCGCCGACATGTTCACCGATCCGCAGTTCGTCGCGCGGCAGATGATCCAACGCTTCAAGCTGGCCGACGGCACCGACATTCCGTTGCCGAACATCACGCCGAAGCTGTCGGACACGCCGGGCGAAACGCGCTGGCTCGGGCCTGAACTTGGCGAGCATACCGACGAGGTGCTGCGCGGCCTCGGCTACGATGCGCAGGCGATTGCCGCACTGCGCGACGCGGGGGCGATCTGAACGCCCCTGGGCCTGTCGCCTCGCGCCGGGCTCCCCGAAGCACATTCCGCAAGCGAGCGCCGTTGATGCTGGAAAACCCGGGGCGGCGAGGCGTTTTCCTGAGCGCGCAGAACGCCGCCGCGCAACGCGGCGGTGCAGCGTGTACGGTCGCCCGCAACCGTCCTTCCGCAGTCGCCGGACTGTCGCTCTCGCGCCATCTTTCCTCGGTTACAATCGCCGGATGCGAATCCTACTCAGCAACGACGACGGCTATCTCGCCCCCGGTCTCGCCGCGCTCAGCGACGCGCTGCGGCCGTTGGCCGAACTCACGGTGATCGCGCCCGAGCAGAACTGCAGCGGCGCGTCGAATTCCCTCACGCTGTCGCGGCCGCTGTCGGTGCAGCGCGCAGCGAGTACGGGTTTCTTCTACGTGAACGGCACGCCGACCGATTCGGTGCACGTCGCGTTGACTGGGATGGCCGACGCCAGGCCGGACCTCGTCGTTTCCGGGATCAACAACGGCCAGAACATGGGCGAAGACACGCTCTATTCGGGGACAGTTGCGGCCGCCACCGAAGGCATCATGTTCGGCGTGCCGGCCATTGCGTTCTCGCTGGTCGACAAGGGCTGGGCCCATCTCGCGGACGCGGCGCGCGTCGCCGCGGAGATCGTCGAGCACTCCCTCGCGCATCCGCTGCCGGGGCAGCCGCTGTTGAACGTCAATATTCCGAACCTGCCTTACGACGAACTGAAAGGCTGGAAGGTCACGCGTCTCGGCAAACGCCATCCGTCGCAGCCGGTGATTCGCCAGACCGACCCGCGCGGCGAACCGATCTACTGGATCGGCGCGGCGGGCGAAGCGCTGGACGCCAGCGAAGGCACCGATTTTCACGCGGTGGCAAACGGTTTCGTATCGATCACGCCGCTGCAACTGGACCTCACGCATACACAGATGCTGCCCGCGACGCGCGAATGGGCGCGCGCCGGAGGGCGGGCTTCATGAGCGGCGAGCGCGCGAAGCGGTTCCCGCTCGCGCTCGAAGATCTCAAGCGAGCGCCACGCAAGTCGGAAGGTCGGGCCGGCGAACGCCATGCGGCGGTCGCGGCATCGAAGGCCGCCGACAAGCCCGCGGCCGTGCTGAAACCGGTTGCGGTGAAACCCGCCGCCCCGCGCACGGCCATGCCCGGTTCCCCCGCCGCGAAGCCCGCGACCGCACCGAAGCCGACCGCGCTGAAGCCCGCGATGCCGAAGCCGGCCGCGCCGAGCGTCGCGCCGGCCGGCGCGTTCGCGCTCACGTCGGAACGCGTGCGCGAACGGATGGTCGAACGGCTGCGCGCGAACGGCGTGACCGACGCGCGCGTGCTGGAGGCGATGGCCGCGGTGCCGCGCCACCTGTTCGTGGATCCGGGGCTGGCGACGCAGGCCTACGAGGATTCCGCGCTGCCGATCGGCCACCAGCAGACCATTTCAAAGCCGTCGGTTGTCGCGCGCATGATCGAGCTCGCGATGGCCGGCCGCACGCTCGAGCGCGTGCTCGAGATCGGCACGGGCTGCGGCTATCAGGCCGCCGTGCTGAGCCACGTGGCACGCGACGTGTATTCGATTGAACGCATCAAGCCGCTCTACGAGCGCGCGAAGCTGAACCTGCGGCCGCTGCGCGTGCCGAACATCCGTCTGCACTACGGCGACGGGCGTGTCGGCCTGCCGTCCGCGGCCCCGTTCGACGCGATCGTGATCGCGGCGGCGGGGCTCGACGTGCCGCAGGCGCTGCTCGAGCAACTCGCGATCGGCGGGCGCCTCGTCGCGCCGGTCGGCGCGCAGAGCGGGCAGCACCAGGTGCTCACGCTCGTCGAGCGCGTCGCGCACGCGCAATGGCGGGAGTCACGGCTTGATCGCGTTTTCTTTGTCCCTTTAAAATCCGGAGTAATTTGAAACCGATGAGTATGTTGCGCGCGATGCAAAACAACCGTTCCAGGGAACCGCTCACGCTCGCCCAGCGCGCGATCTGCGTAGCCGCGTTCTCCACGCTACTGGCCGCCTGTGCGACGCGGCTCGACAACGCGCCCGTCGTCGATCGCTCCGGTTCGCTCGGCACGACTGCCGCCGCGCAGCCCGCGGTACCGCTTCCGCCGGCGCCGCCGGGTTACTACCGGGTAAAGCCGGGCGACACGCTATACCGGATCGCACTCGAAAACGGGCAGAACTATCGCGACATCGCCGCGTGGAACAACCTGGCGAACCCGAATCAGATCGAAGTCGACCAGCTGCTGCGCGTGTCGCCGCAGGCCGGTGCCGCTGTCGCGGGCACCCAGGTCGCCGCGCCGATCGGGGGCGCCGCC
>NZ_LDVA01000019.1:0-639 GCF_050768715.1 Burkholderia sp. ZZQ-2
GATGACGTCGCGCGAACGCACGCGAGCCGGCGACGCGTTGCGCGGCAGCTTCTGCAGGCCGACGCGTGCGGCCTCGCGGGCCTCGTCGGTGGCGTTCGGGTCGACCAGGGTCTTCTTCAGCTCGGCGCGACGCTCGGCGTAACGCTCGACGATGACCTTGCGCTGCTCGTTGCGAGCGATCTTGCTCTTCTTAGCCATTGATCAACGCTCCTCTCGGAATTCGACGTGCTGACGGATGACCGGGTCGTACTTCTTGAGCACGAGGCGGTCGGGGGTGTTGCGGCGGTTCTTCTTCGTCACGTACGTGTAACCCGTACCTGCCGTCGAACGCAGCTTGATGATCGGACGTACGTCCTGAGCCTTCTTGGCCATTAGAGCTTCACACCCTTCGCCTGGAGGTCCTTGACGACGTTCTCGATGCCACGGACGTCGATCACCTTGATGCCCTTGGCGGACACGTTGAGCGTGATCTTACGACCGAGCGACGGAACGAAATAAGTCTTCTTCTGCACGTTCGGGTCGAAGCGGCGCTTCGTCCGGCGGTGCGAGTGCGAGACGTTGTGACCGAAGCCGGGAACAGCTCCGGTCACCTGGCACACTGCTGCCATGATGGTGACTCCTTCTATACCGTGAGGCCGG
>NZ_LDVA01000020.1:0-477 GCF_050768715.1 Burkholderia sp. ZZQ-2
AACGTCAGCCTCACCGCGCTGATCGGGCTCGCGACGCGCGGGGGCGCATCGCTGTTCCAGGCCGCATCGCGCACCTACAACGTCAGCCCGGCCGTGAGCCTGCCGATCTTCGACGGCGGCGAGCGGCGCGGCGTGCTGCGCCGGCGTGACGCGCAATACGACCTCGCGGTCGCCGGTTACAACAAGACGCTGATCGGTGCGATCGGCGAGGTGGCCGACGATCTGCACCGGCTGGATTCGCTCGCCGTGCAGACCGATGCGCAGCAGCGTGCGTTCGACTCCGCCACCGATGCGTGGCGGCTCGCGGACGCGCGCTACCGGGCCGGCGTCGGCAGCTACCTCGACGCGCTCGTCGTGCGCCAGCAACTGCTGGTCGCGAGCCGCGAGGTCGCCGCGCTGCGCGCGCAGCGCGCGGACCAGTCGCTGCAGCTCGTCGCCGCGCTCGGCGGCGGCTTTCGCGCCGAGCCGGACGACGTC
>NZ_LDVA01000021.1:0-278 GCF_050768715.1 Burkholderia sp. ZZQ-2
CCGGTGGTGCCGGCTCCGGGGATCACGATGGTGAAGTCGGCGAGCCCGAATACGGCTGATGCGTATGTGGTGGGTCAGGAGATCACGTATTCGTTCGTGGTGACCAACACCGGCAATGTCACTCTCACGGATGTGACGGTGGATGAGGGTGTGTTCACCGGTTCGGGGTCGTTGTCGGCGATCACGTGTCCGGCGGGTGCGGCCTCGCTCGCGCCGGGTCTTCAGGTGGTGTGCACGGCGTCGTATGTGCTGACGCAGGCGGATGTCGATTCCGGGAG
>NZ_LDVA01000022.1:0-8000 GCF_050768715.1 Burkholderia sp. ZZQ-2
CACCCCCGCCCGCCCGCCGCGCCCGAACGCGTTCGAATTCCACGCGCCCGCGACGTTCAACGTCGAACTGCCGACCCTCGACCTGCTCGAACCCGCGTCCGACGACATCGAAACGATCACCGACGAACACCTCGCGCAAACCGCGCAGGTCATCGAACAGCGGCTGCAGGAATTCAAGGTGCCGGTAACGGTGGTCGGCGCGTCGGCCGGCCCCGTGATCACGCGCTTCGAGATCGAACCCGCGCTCGGCGTGCGGGGCAGCCAGATCGTCGGGCTGATGAAGGACCTGTCGCGCGGCCTCGGCCTCACGTCGATCCGCGTCGTCGAGACGATTCCCGGCAAGACCTGCATGGGCCTCGAACTGCCGAACGCGAAGCGCCAGATGATCCGCCTGTCGGAAATCCTCGAGTCGCGCCAGTACCAGCACTCGGCCTCGCAACTGACGATCGCGATGGGCAAGGACATCACCGGCCATCCGGTCGTCACCGATCTCGCGAAGGCGCCGCACATGCTCGTCGCGGGCACGACGGGCTCGGGCAAGTCGGTCGCGATCAACGCGATGATCCTGTCGCTGCTGTACAAGGCGACTCCCGAGGACGTGCGGCTCATCATGATCGACCCGAAGATGCTGGAGCTGTCGGTCTACGAAGGCATCCCGCACCTGCTCGCGCCGGTCGTCACCGACATGAAGCTCGCGGCCAACGCGCTGAACTGGTGCGTCGGCGAGATGGAGAAGCGCTACCGGCTGATGTCGGCCGTCGGCGTGCGCAACCTCGCGGGCTTCAACCAGAAGATCCGCGATGCCGAAGCGAAGGAAAAGAAGATCGGCAACCCGTTCTCGCTGACGCCCGAGGACCCCGAGCCGCTGTCGACGCTGCCGCTGATCGTCGTCGTGATCGACGAGCTGGCCGACCTGATGATGGTGGCCGGCAAGAAGATCGAGGAACTGATCGCCCGTCTCGCGCAGAAGGCGCGCGCGGCCGGCATCCACCTGATCCTCGCGACGCAGCGCCCGTCCGTCGACGTGATCACGGGCCTGATCAAGGCGAACATCCCGACGCGCGTCGCGTTCCAGGTGTCGTCGAAGATCGACTCGCGCACGATTCTCGACCAGATGGGCGCCGAATCGCTGCTCGGGATGGGCGACATGCTGTTCCTGCCGCCGGGCACCGGTTACCCGCAGCGCGTGCACGGCGCATTCGTCGCCGACGAGGAAGTGCACCGGATCGTCGAGTACCTGAAACAGTTCGGCGAACCGCAGTACGAGGAAGGGATCCTCGACGGCCCGGCCGCCGACGGCGCGACGCAGGACCTGTTCGGCGATGCGCCGGACGCGGAGGCCGATCCGCTGTACGACGAAGCCGTCGCGTTCGTCGTGCGCACGCGGCGCGCGTCGATCTCGTCGGTGCAGCGGCAGTTGCGCATCGGCTATAACCGCGCCGCACGGCTCGTCGAGCAGATGGAGGCGGCCGGGCTGGTGTCGCCGATGGGCATCAACGGCAGCCGCGAGGTGCTCGTGCCGGCCGCGGCCGACTGAGCGCGGCGGCCGCCGCCGTCCACCGATGCGGGCCACCGGGAAACCGGCCGCCCCGGAAAGCAAAGGGCGCTGCATCGGCAGCGCCCTTTGTCATTTACTGCACCGGCACCAGCTTGAAGTCGACCGGCTTGCCGACCGCCACCTTCTGCGGATTCGGGCCCAGTTGCCCCGTTTCCACATTGCGGCTGAATACGTAGAACGTATCGCTGTCCTGGTTGCCGACGATCAGCCACTTGCCGGTCGGGTCGATCAGGAACTCGCGCGGCGTCTTGCCGAGGCTCGACTGGCGGCCGACGGGCTTCAACCGGCCGTCGGCCTGGTTCACCGCGTAGATCACCAGGTCGTTCGCATCGCCGCGGTTGCTCACGTAGAGGAAGCGGCCGTCAGGCGACAGATGGATCGCACCGCCGCCGACCTTGCCCTTGAAGCCCGGCGCGGTCATCGATACGGTCTCGACCGGCGTCAGCTTGCCGTCGTGGTAGCCGAACACCTCGACCGCCGCGTTGAGCTCGCTCGTCACGTACGCGTACCGGCCGTCGGCGCTGAACACCATGTGACGCGGGCCCGAACCCGCCTTGACCGGCGTGTAGCGCGTGTCGGTCGGGCTGATCAGCCCGCGGCTGCCGTCCACCGTGTACCGGTAGCCGTAGACCTTGTCCGCGCCGAGATCCTGCACGAACAGGTAATGGCCATCCGGCGAAAACACCGTCGAATGCACGTGCGCGCCGTCCTGGCGGCCCTTCACGGGCCCCGTGCCCTCGTGGTGCACCGTCAGCACGGCCTGGCCGACCGCGCCGTCGTCGCGCAGCGGAAACACCGCGAAGCTGCCGCCCGGATCCTTCGCGACCGAGTAATTGGCCGTCACGAGGTACTTGCCGTCCGGCGACAACGCGAGATAGCAAGGATCGTTCCCTTCCGACGACACGCGGTCGATGAAGCTCAGCGCGCCCGTCTTCGCGTCGAAACGGAAGGCGCTGACGCCGCCGCGCTGCGACGCCGGCCCGTCGTCGCCGGGCAGTTCGTTGACCGCGTAGACGGTACGACCGTCGCGGCTCGGCAACAGATACGACGGATTCACCGTCTTCGCCGACGACACCGGCGCGACGCTGCCGGTTTTCGTATCGAAGCGGTAAACATAGATCCCGTCGCTGCCGCCGCCCGTGTAGGTGCCCACGAGCAGGTTGTACACGCCGTCGGCCGGAGCGGGCGATTGCTGCGCAAATGCATGGGTCGCGGAAAGGGAGAGCACGATCGCGAAACCTTTCATCCAGTGAGCGAGCCTAAGCGGGAACCCTCGTGTCGAAGCGCGTGCGTCACGCTCGCGTAAACGGTTGGGCATTGAATCCTCCTTGCATCGAGTCGCTTCAAGTGTTGAGATAGGACGAAACGCCGGCCGTTCATGCGCTCCGCCGCCCGGCCGAGTATACGGGGCGCGGCGCCCGCGCGTGAAGCCTTGGCCGCCGCCGTCCGCATTGTGAACTCGAATACCCAAGGATCGCCTGCCCATGCCTGCCCTGATCGAAGACTACGCCCTCGTCGGCGACGGCCACACCGCCGCGCTGGTCGCCAAAGACGGCTCCGTAGACTGGCTGTGCTGGCCCCGCTTCGATTCGGGCGCCTGCTTCGCGGCGCTTCTCGGCACCCCCGAGCACGGCCGCTGGCTGCTCGCGCCGGCCGCCGATGCCGCGATCACGCACACGTCGCGCCGCTATCGCGGCGACACGCTGATTCTCGAAACCGACTACGAAAGCGCCGACGGTGCCGTCACGGTGGTCGACTTCATGCCGCCCGGCAACGGCTGGTCCGAGCTGGTGCGGATCGTCATCGGCCGCCACGGCACGATGAAGATGCGCATGGAGCTCGTGCTGCGCTTCGACTACGGGTTCTCGATTCCGTGGGTCACGCAGCTGACCCGCGAGGACGGCATGAAGGCGATCGCGGGCCCTGACACCGTCGTGCTGCGCACGCCGGTGCCGCTCACCGGCAAGAACCTCCATACGCTCGCGGAGTTCACCGTGAACGCCGATGAACGCGTGCCGTTCTCGCTCAGCTATGCGGCGTCCCACATGCGGCTGCCGCCCGCACGCGATCCGCTGTCGATGCTCGCGCGCACCGAGAACTACTGGCTCGAATGGTCGGGCCGCTGCCAGGTGCAGGGCCGCTACGCGGCCGCCGTGCGCCGTTCGCTGATCACGCTGAAGGCACTGGCCTACGAGCCGACCGGCGGGATCGTCGCGGCGCCGACCACGTCGCTGCCCGAGAAGATCGGCGGCAATCGCAACTGGGACTACCGCTACTGCTGGCTGCGCGACGCGACGATCACGCTGCTCGCGCTGATGCGCGGCGGCTACTACGACGAAGCGCGCGCGTGGCGCACGTGGCTCGGCCGCGTGATGGCGGGCTCGCCCGAACAGATCCAGATCATGTACGGGATCGCCGGCGAACGCCGGCTGCCGGAAATGGAACTCGACTGGCTGCCCGGCTACCAGGACTCGAAGCCGGTGCGCGTGGGCAACGGCGCCGCGAACCAGCTCCAGCTCGACGTGTTCGGCGAGGTGATGGCCGCGCTGCATCTGGCGCGCGTGGGCGGCCTGCAGGCCGACGACACGGTGTGGTCGGTGCAGTGCGCGCTGCTCGACCATCTCGAGAAGATCTGGCAGGAGCCCGACGAAGGCATCTGGGAAACGCGCGGCGGCCGCCGCCATTTCACGTTCTCGAAGGTGATGGCGTGGGTCGCGTTCGACCGCGCGATCAAGTCGGCGGAGATGTTCCGGCTGCCCGGCTCGCTCGACCGCTGGCGCGCGCTGCGCGAGCAGATCCATGCCGACGTGTGCGACAACGCATGGCACGAAAGCAAACGGGCGTTTGCACAGAGCTACGGCAGCGACGAACTCGACGCGAGCGTGCTGCTGATGCCGCTGCTCGGCTTCCTGCCGCCGGAAGATCCGCGCATCGTCGGCACGGTCGAAGCGATCGAGCGGGAGTTGCTGCACGACGGGCTCGTGATGCGCTACCGCACGACCGAATACGACGACGGCCTGCCGCCCGGCGAAGGCACGTTTCTCGCGTGCAGTTTCTGGCTGGTCGACAACTATGCGCTGCTGGGCCGGATCGACGACGCGCACCGCCTGTTCAGCCGGCTGCTCGCGCTGTCGAACGACCTCGGGCTGCTCGCCGAGGAGTACGACCCGGTGGCCGGGCGGCTCGTCGGCAATTTCCCGCAGGCGTTCTCGCACGTGGCGCTCGTGCATACCGCGATGAACCTGATGCACCACGAGGACGCGATGGCGCGCGCGGCCGGCCAGCCGGCGCCGGCCGTCGCCACGGGGCGCTGAACGGGGCGCGAGCGGCTTGTTCAGAGAACGTCAAATCGCAAAACTTTGATGAAAAATCGGGGAAATGTTGCATTGCACCACCCATCGTTGTCCGATATGATCGACGCGATTGTCCGGCTGCAGTGCAACATGGCCGGCCGCTGACCCACACGGCACGCCGCGACGCCTCACGCCGCCCTTGCGCACCGTCCCCCACGCGGGAGTAGTCTGCATGCTTTACCAACTGCACGAATTCCAGCGAGCCATGCTGAGCCCGCTGACGGCCTGGGCCCAGGCCGCGTCCAAATCGTTCGCCAATCCGTCCAGCCCGTTCTCGCTGATGCCCGGCGCGCCGCGGATGGCCGCCGCGTACGAGCTGATGTACCGGCTCGGCAAGGATTACGAGAAGCCCGAGTTCAACATTCACCAGATCGTCAAGGACGGCCACAACATCCCGATCGTCGAGCAGACGATCGTCGAGAAGCCGTTCTGCCGGCTGCTGCGCTTCAAGCGCTATTCGGACGACGCCGATGCCGTCACGCAGCTGAAGGACGAGCCGGTCGTGCTGGTCTGCGCGCCGCTGTCGGGCCACCACTCGACGCTGCTGCGCGACACCGTGCGCACGCTGCTGCAGGATCACAAGGTGTACATCACCGACTGGATCGACGCGCGGATGGTGCCGGTCGAGGTGGGCCCGTTCCACCTGCACGACTACATCGCATACATCCAGGAATTCATCCGTCACATCGGCGCGCGCAACCTGCACGTGATCTCGGTGTGCCAGCCGACGGTGCCGGTGCTCGCGGCGATCTCGCTGATGGCGAGCCGCGGCGAGGACACGCCGCTCACGATGACGATGATGGGCGGCCCGATCGATGCGCGCCGCAGCCCGACGTCGGTGAATTCGCTCGCCACGCAGCACTCGACCGCATGGTTCGAGAACAACGTGATCCACACGGTGCCCGCGAACTACCCGGGCGAAGGCCGCCAGGTGTATCCGGGCTTCCTTCAGCACACGGGTTTCGTCGCGATGAACCCGGAGCGGCACGCACAGTCGCACTGGGATTTCTACCAGAGCCTGCTGCGCGGCGACGAGGAAGACGCCGAAGCGCACCGCCAGTTCTATGACGAATACAACGCGGTGCTCGACATGGCCGCCGAGTATTACCTCGAGACGATCCGCATCGTGTTCCAGGAATTCCGGCTGGCAGAGGGCACGTGGGATGTCGAAGGCGAGCGCGTGCGTCCGCAGGACATCAAGCGTACCGCGCTGATGACGATCGAAGGCGAACTCGACGACATCTCCGGCAGCGGCCAGACGCACGTCGCGCACGAGCTGTGCACGGGCATCCCGCAGGACCAGCGCCGCAGCCTGACCGCCGAGAAGTGCGGTCACTACGGGATTTTCTCGGGCCGCCGCTGGCGCACGATCATCTATCCGCAACTGCGCGACTTCATCCGCGAGCATGCGCCGGAGCCGAAGCACGGCGCGACGAAGGATGCCGCGGATGCGCCGGCGCCCAAGACGCTCTCCGCCGTGCCGGCCAGCCATGCGCCGCTCGAAACGACGCGCGCCACCGCGGCGAAGCGCACGCGCGCGAAGGCCCCCGCCAAGGCAGTCGCAGCGGCGCCGGCCAAGGCCGCACCGGCCGCGAAACGCGCCGCCGGCGGCCCGCGCGTCAAGGCCGTGCGTACGCGCAAGGCCGCCTGACGCACCGCGTTCCGACGAAAAAACGCCGCCGTTGCCTGCGCACGGCGGCGTTTTTGCATCCTTCGACCGCTTCAGCCGGCCGGTGCGTCAGCGACGCAGCAGATACGCGAGCAGCAACTCGGTGTTCATGCGGACCATCTCGGCGCGTTCGTCGGTGTCGGTGAAATCGCGACCGAGCGTCGCGGCGAGCGTGAAGCGGTTCGACACGATGTAGTAGCCGAGCCCCGACAGCGTCACGTAGAAGCGCAGCGGATCGACGTCGGTTCGGAAAAGCCCGGCCTTCTGGCCGCGCGTCAGCACGTTGCCGAGCTTCGCGACGATCGGCGACATCATCTCGCGGATCCGCGTCGACTTGTGCAGGTAGCGCGCTTCGTGCAGGTTCTCGTTGTTGATGAGCCTGAGCAGTTCCGGATGGTCGCGGTAGTAGTCCCAGACGAAATGCGCGAGCCGCGTGACGGCTTCCACCGGCGCGACGCCGTCGAGGTCGAGCACGCGCTCGGCCTCGGTCAGCGCGGAGAACGCGTGTTCGAGCACGGCCGTGAACAGCTGCTCCTTGCTGCCGAAGTAGTAATAGAGCATGCGCTCGTTGGTTTCGGCCCGGCGCGCGATCTGGTCGACGCGCGCGCCGAACAGCCCTCCACTCGCGAACTCTTCGGCTGCCGCCATCAGGATGCGGCGGCGCGTACCTTCAGGATCTCTTTTGATTTTTGGCTGATTCATGGTGGCGTTTTGCTATGTGAGCCGCTTGATCCGGACCGGCACCCCCACCGCCTCGGCGCCGGCCGCCCTGGAACGGGCGCGCCGCGGGCGGCCGCCCTCCTGCTGAGCCCCTGCAAAAAAGCGGTTCGATTATGCGCACAGACGGCGTCCAGCGCAATGCGGGAAATCGGCGATAATCGAGCTTTGGCAAACCTTTCCGGCCGCGCCCGAAGCGGCCGAGAGCCATTCGGCGCCGCTGCGCCCGTTGTCACCGTGACCGACTCCAAAACACTCGCGGATCGCATCGAAGATCTGCTTCCCCAGACGCAATGCACGAAGTGCGGCTATAACGGCTGCCGGCCGTACGCCGAGGCGATCGCCGCCGGCGACGCGAACTACAACCAGTGCCCGCCCGGCGGCGCCGAAGGCATCGCGCGCCTCGCCGGCCTGCTCGGCAAGCCCGTGATTCCGTTGAACCCCGTGAACGGCAGCGAGCATCCGCGCGCCGTCGCCTTCATCGACGAAAGCCTGTGCATCGGCTGCACGCTGTGCATGCAGGCGTGCCCGGTCGACGCGATCGTCGGTGCGCCGAAGCAGATGCACACGATCGTCGAGTCGCTGTGCACGGGTTGCGACCTGTGCGTGCCGCCCTGCCCGGTCGACTGCATCGCAATGCTGCCGGTGACCGGCGAACGCACCGGCTGGGACGCGTGGTCGCAGGAACAGGCCGATGCCGCAC
>NZ_LDVA01000023.1:0-14146 GCF_050768715.1 Burkholderia sp. ZZQ-2
GCATCGCGATCACGACTTCGCCTCCGCAGCGCTCGATGCCGGTTTCGCGGCCGGCGCCGAGATGATCACCTGATCGCCGTTGGCGAGCGCGTCGCTGGGGTTCGTGACGAGACGGTCGTTCGGCGTGAGCGGGCCGTCGACTTCGAGCGTCTGCCCGATCGTGCGTACGACCGTCACCTGTTTCAGGCGCACCTGGCCGTTCGCATCGACCGTCGCGACCGTCGGGCCTTCGGCGCGGAACAGCAACGTATTGGCCGGCACCTGCAGGCGGCCGACCGGCGTCATCGGCAACGTGGCCTGCACGTAGGCGCCGGGCAGCAGCCGCCCGTCCGGGTTCGGCAGCGTGATCTCGATCTGCAGCGAGCGCGTCGCGACGTCGATCGCCTCGGACGTGCGCGTGATCGTCCCGTCGAACGTCCGGCCCGGCAGCTCGGCCTGCGCGACGCTCACGTGCTGGCCGACCTTCACCTGCTGCGCGTACGCCTGCGGCACCTGCACGTAGAGGCGCAGCCGGTCGGCCTGCACGACCGTGAACAGCGAACGCCCCGCGTTGCCGGAGCTGACGAGATCGCCGACGTCGACGTTGCGCTGCGTGACGATCCCGTCGATCGGCGCGACGATCCGCTGGAAGCCTTTCAGCTCGGTGAGGCGGCGCATGTTCGCGTCGGCCGCGGCGAGGTTCGCGGTGCCCTGGTTGAACGCGCCTTGCCGGTCGTCGAGTTCCTGCTGCGAGACGGCATCGCGCTGGCGCAACTGCTGCGCGCGGTCGAACGACGTCTTCGCGAGCGCGAGCGCGGCTTGCGCCTGCTGGCGCTGCGCGGTGGCCTGCGCGAGTTCCTGGTTCAGCTCGGGCGTGTCGAGTTCGGCGAGCACCTGGCCCTGCTTCACGTGCGCGCCGATGTCGGCCTGCCAGCGCAGCACGTAGCCGCTCGCGCGTGCATAGATCGGCGCCTCGACGAAGCCGCGCAGCGTGCCGGGCAGCGACAGCTTGCCGCCGGTGGCCGCATCGACCGGATGCGCGATGGTCACGTACTGGCGCGTGTTCTGCTCGGCGACCGTGTCGAGCCGGTTGCGGTTCAGCACGTTGACGACGATCGTGCGCGCGGCGCCGGCGGCCAGCAGCACGCCGATCACGATCAGGACGATGCGTCCGCGTCGCGACACCGACGTGCGTGTCGGCAGGTGCATGCCGTGTTCGTCCACCTGGATGCCGACGGCGCTGTGATGTTTCTCTTCCATGAATTCAACCAATTCAACCGGGTAGTGGGACGAAAGGGGACGAAAGTCAGTGTCCGGTCTGGCGCGCGCGCCGGCGGGCCAGCCGCGCATGCACGCCGCCGAACACGAGCGGCACGAACAGCAGCGTCGAAACGGTCGCGAACAGCAGCCCGCCGATCACCGCGCGGCCCAGCGGCGCGTTCTGCTCGGCGCCTTCGCCGAGACCGAGCGCCATCGGCACCATCCCGATGATCATCGCGAGCGCCGTCATCAGCACCGGCCGGATCCGCGTCGCGCCGGCCTCCAGCGCGGCCGTGAGCGGCGGTGCGCCGGCTTCGAGACGCTGGCGCGCGAACGACACGACCAGGATGCTGTTCGCGGTCGCGACGCCCACTGTCATGATCGCGCCCGTCAGCGCGGGCACGCTCAGGTGCGTGCCGGTGATGAACAGCATCCACACGATGCCGGCGAGCGCGGCCGGCATCGCGCTGATGATGATCAGCGGGTCGAGCCACGACTGGAAATTGACGACGATCAGCAGGTAGACGAGCACGATCGCCATCGCGACGCCCGCGCCGAGGCCGAGGTACGACGTGCGCATCGTCTCGATCTGGCCGCGCATCGTCAGTTCGGTGCCGCGCGGCAGCGTCGCGCGTGCGTCCGACACGATGCGGTCGATCTCGCCCGCGACTGCGCCGAGGTCGCGGCCCTCGACGCTCACGTACACGTCGATCGCCGGGCGGATGTTGTAGTGCGTGATCACGGCCGGGTTCGCGGTGCTGCGCACCTGCACGAGGTTGCCGAGCAGTTGCAGCGGCATGCCCGTGCGGCCGCTCGCCGAGATCGGCGTGCCGAGCAGGTCGTCGACCGACGAGATGCTGTATTGCGGGGTCTGGATCTGCAGCGGGTACTGGACGCCGGTGCGCGGGTTGATCCAGAACGACGGCGTCGTCTGCGAGCTGCCGGACAGGGAGATCAGCATGTTCTGCGCGACGTTCTGCGCGGAAAGATTGAGCTGCTGCATGCGCGTACGGTCCATGTCGGCCAGCAGGGTCGGCTCGTCGTTGCGTTGCAGCACGTGCACGTCGACGGCGCCGGGGATTTGCCTGAACTTTTTCATCAGGCTGCTCGCGATAGTCATGTTACTCGCGAGATCGTTGCCGAGCACCTGCAGGTCGATCGCGGCCGGTTGGCCGAAGTTGAGGATCTGCGTGATGATGTCCGACGGCTGGAAGAAGAACTCGACGCCCGGGAAGCGCTCGGGCAGCACCGTGCGCAGTGCCTGCACGTAATGCTGGGTCGCGCGGTGGCCGGGCTTCAGCGCGATCAGCAGCTCGCCGTCGAGCGTGCCGATCGTGCCGGCGTTGCTGTACGACAGGTTGATGCCGCTCACTGGGAGGCCGAGGTTGTCGACGATCGCGCCGAGCTCGTCGGGCGGCACGGTTTCGCGGATCACGCGCTCGACCTGGTCGGCGAGGCGCGCGGTTTCCTCGATCCGGTAGCCGGTCGGCGCGCGCATGTGCAGGCGGATGTTGCCCGAATCGGCGTTCGGGAAGAAGTCGCGGCCGAGCACGAATACGAGGCCGGTCGACAGCACGCAGAAGCCGAGGAAGCACGTCGCGTAGAAGCGGCGGCGCACCAGCAGGATGCTGAGCAGCACGATGTACCACGCGCGCAGCCGCTCGAACGCTTCGTTGAACGCGTGATGGATGCGTGCGAAGCGCGACGTCGAACGATCCGGGCCGGCGCTCGCCTGCTGCGGGCGGAACAGCAGCATCGCGAGCGTCGGCACGAGCGTGCGCGACAGCACGTACGACGCGAGCATCGCGAACACGACGGCTTCCGCGAGCGGCACGAACAGGAAACGCGCGACGCCCGTGAGGAAGAACATCGGCACGAACACGATGCAGATGCACAGCGTCGACACGAACGCGGGCACCGCGATCTCGCCGGCGCCTTCGAGGATCGCGTCGTGCAGGTTCGTGCCGAGATGCAGGTGCCGCTCGATGTTCTCGATCGTCACCGTCGCATCGTCGACCAGGATCCCGACCGCGAGCGCGAGCCCGCCGAGCGTCATGATGTTGATGGTCTCGCCGAGCGCGGACAGCGCGATCAGCGACGTGAAGATCGACAGCGGAATCGAGATCGCGATGATCAGCGTGCTGCGCCAGTTGCCGAGGAACAGCAGGATCATCATCGCGGTCAGCACGGCGGCGATCAGCGCTTCGTGGATCACGCCCTGGACGGCCGCGTCGACGAACACCGACTGGTCGAACAGCGGCGTGATCGTGAGCCCTTCGGGCAGCGTCGGGATCACCTTCGGCAGCAGCGCCTTCAGGTCCGACACGACCTTGAGCGTCGACGCGTCGCCGCTTTTCAGGATCGAGATGAGCACGCCGCGCTGGCCGTTCTGGCGCACGACGTTGGTCTGCGGCGCGAAGCCGTCGCGTACCGATGCGACCTCGCGCAGATAGGTCGTCGCGCCGTTGACGGTCTGGACCGGCAGGTTGTTGATGTCGGCGACCGTATCGGCCGACGCGTTTGTGTCGATCCGGTATTCGGTCTGGCCCATCTTCGCGGTGCCGGTCGGCAGCACGAGGTTCTGGGCGTTGACCGCGTTGACGATGTCGGCGGGCGTGAGCCCCTTCGCGAGCAGCGCCTGCGGATCGAGGTCGATCGCGACCACGCGCGTGCGGCCGCCGTACGGGAACGGGATCTGCACGCCCGGCACCGTGATCAGCTGCGGGCGCAGGAAGTTGAGCGCGATGTCGGCGAGCGACTGTTCGCTGAGCGTCTTGCTCGACAGCCCGAGCTGGATCACCGGGATGCTCGAGGCCGAATAGGTGATCACGAGCGGCGGTGTCGCGCCCTGCGGCATCTGCCGCACGATCGCCTGCGCGGACGAGACCGTCTGCGCGATCGCCGTCTGCACGTTCGCGCCCGGTTGCAGGAACACCTTCACGACCGCGATGCCGGGCAGCGACGTCGATTCGACGTGCTGGATGTTGTTGACGGTCGTCGTCAGGATCCGCTCATGCACGGACGTGATGCGGTTCGTCATCTCCGTCGCGGAGAAGCCGCTGTAATTCCAGATGACGCTGATCACGGGGATGTTGATCGCGGGCAGCACGTCGACCGGCGTGCGCATCAGCGCAAGCGGGGTGGCCAGCACGATCATGATGGCCATGACGATGAACGTGTAGGGGCGCCTGAGCGCAAGATTGACGATCCACATGGAGGCAGCGGGACAGGCGGTGATCAGGCGTCGGTGAAGGGAACCCGCATGATAGGCGTCGGCGTGGAACGGGTTACTGTCACGAAACTGGCGGAATTGTCAGGTTGCGGCGGGGCGGCCCGGCGCCGATTCGGCAGAGGAAACGCCGCGCGGCGCGCCGGCCGCAAAACGGCCGCAAAACGGTCGCGATACCGGACGGGCCGGCTGCACCTGCGGCGGTTCCGCTCATGGGCCCGCGCTCAGATCTGCTCCATCCCGACACGCGCGAGCGCACCCAGATCGACGACCTCGATCTGGTTGTACGCGAGCCGCAGCACGCCGAGTTTCTCGAGCTGCTGCAGCGCCTGGTTGATCCGCTGCCGCGACACGCCGACGAGCATCCCCAGTTCCTCCTGCGAGATCGACAGCGACGGGCCGGTGTCCGGGTACAGGTCGGGATTGAACAACTGCGCGAGCGACTGCGCGACGCGTGCGTCGACGTCCAGCAGCCGGCTGTTCTGGATCGACGCGATGAATTCGCCCATCCGGTTGTTCAACTGATGAATCACGAAGCGCGTGAACGGCAGGCTCGTGTCGAGCAGCGCGTGGAACGTGTCGACCGGCACGAACAGCACGGTCGAGCGCTGGATCGCGACGACCTCGTACTTGCGCAGTTCGCGCTTGATCACGCTGCCTTCGCCGAACCAGCCGCCCGACGGCACGCCGGAGAACGTGCAGCCGCGCCCGGACGCATTGAAGATCGCGAGCTTCAGCAGCCCGCGATGCACGCCGATCCAGTATTCGGACGGCGCGAGCCGATGGGCGATCACGTCGCCGGCCTCGCACTGCTCGACGCGCGATTGCGCGAGCACGAGCGCCTGGTGTTCGGGCGCGAGCGTGCGGAACCACGCGCACTGGCCGAACAGCGTGGACAGCGCCGGCAGCGGGCCCGGTGCGGAAAGGGCGTCGGCCGGGTGGGCGGGCGCGTCGGGCGGGGCGGCGAGAGGGTCGTGCATGGGTGCGGGTTTGCGAGGATAGGGATAACGCGCAGCGCGGGAAAGGCACTCTGTCGTTTCGATGACAGACGGCTCACAATAGCGCCCGTTAGGCTGTCGGCAATTGAACCACATCAAAACGATCCGGGGTGGAAGCGCCCCGGTCGACAGAACACGGGAGACAGGATCATGACGCAGATGTTCGAGGCCGGACTCGGCCGCCGCGACGCCAATTACGTGCCGCTCACCCCGATCGACTTCCTGGTCAGGACGGCCGAGGTCTACGGCGAGCGCCTTGCGATCGTGCACGGCGACGTGCGGCGCACCTGGGGCGAGACCTACTCGCGCGCGAAGCAGCTGGCGAGCGCGCTCGCGCGGCTCGGCGTCGGCCGCGGCGACACGGTCGCGGCGATGCTGCCGAACATCCCGGCGATGGTCGAGGCGCACTTCGGCGTGCCGATGGCCGGCGCCGTGCTGAACACGATCAACACGCGGCTCGACGTGTCGTCGGTGCTGTTCATGCTGCGCCACGGCGAGGCGAAGGTGCTGATCGTCGACACCGAGTATGCGGAATTCGCGCATCGCGCGGCGCTCGAGGTGCCGGGCCTGAAGATCGTCAGCGTGGCCGATGCGATGCCGGCGGACCCCGCCCGCTTCGCGGGCGCGACCGACTACGAGGCGCTCGTGGCAAGCGGCGACGCCGACTACGCGTGGACCCCGCCCGCCGACGAATGGGACGCGATCGCGCTGAACTACACGTCCGGCACGACCGGCGATCCGAAGGGCGTCGTCTACCACCATCGCGGCGCGTATCTCGCGGCGATCAGCAACATCCTCGAATGGGACATGCCGAAGCACGCCGTCTACCTGTGGACGCTGCCGATGTTCCACTGCAACGGCTGGTGCTTCCCGTGGGCCGTCGCGGCACGCGCGGGCGTGAACGTCTGCCTGCGCAAGTTCGACGCGAAGACGGTGTTCGACCTGATTCGCCGCGAACGCATCACGCACTACTGCGGCGCGCCGATCGTGCAGAGCGCGATCGCGAACGCGCCGGCCGAATTCCGCGCCGGCATCGACCACACGGTACACGCGATGGTGGCGGGCGCGGCGCCCGCGCCGGCCGTGATCGCGAAGATGAAGGAGATCGGCTTCGACCTGCTGCACGTGTACGGGCTGACCGAGGTCTACGGCCCGGCGACCGTGTGCGCGAAGCAGGCGCATTGGGAGGAACTGCCCGATGAGGAGCGTGCGCGGCTCAATGCGCGCCAGGGCGTGCGCTACCACCTGGAAGCGGGCGCGACGGTGCTCGATCCCGACACGATGGCGCCGGTGCCGGCCGACGGCGAGACGCTCGGCGAGATCATGTTCCGCGGCAACATCTGCATGAAGGGCTACCTGAAGAACCCGAAGGCGACCGACGACGCGTTCCACGGCGGCTGGTTCCATACCGGCGATCTCGCGGTGCTGACGCCGGACGGCTATATCCGGATCAAGGATCGCAAGAAGGACATCATCATCTCGGGCGGCGAGAACATCTCGAGCATCGAGGTCGAGGATGCGCTGTACCGGCATCCGGCCGTGGCGGTCGCCGCCGTCGTCGCGATGCCCGACCCGAAATGGGGCGAGGTGCCGTGCGCGTTCGTCGAGCTGCGCGAAGGCGCGAGCGCAACCGAAGCGGAGATCGTCGCGCATTGCCGGCAGTTGCTCGCGGGCTTCAAGGTGCCGAAGGTCGTGCGGTTCGGCGAGCTGCCGAAGACGTCGACCGGCAAGATCCAGAAATTCCAGCTGCGCAACGCGGTCGGCTCGGACAAGGCGATCGACCTGGCGGGCGACAAGAAGTAGGCGAGCCGCCCGGCCCTGGCCGATCGTCCGTCTCCGGTCACGCGTCCCGCTCGAGGCGGAACACGCTGACCGCATCGGCCAGCTGCGCGGCCTGGTCGCGCAGCGCGACGGCCGCGCGTTCGGCGTCCGAGATCAGCGAGGCATTCCGCTGCGTCGCGTCGCCGATCTGCGTGACGGCCAGGTTCACCTGTTCGATGCCGGTCGATTGTTCGCGCGACGCGGCGCTGATCTCGCCGATCAGCGTGCTGACCTGGTCGACGCGCGCGACGATGTCACGCATCGTGCCGCGCGCGGCGTCCGCGATCCGGTAACCCTGTTCGACGGTCGTCGACGATTCTGCGCTCAGCGTGTCGATCTCCTTCACAGCAGCCGCGCTGCGCTGCGCGAGCGTGCGCACCTCGGCCGCGACCACCGCGAAGCCCTTGCCGTGTTCGCCCGCGCGCGCGGCCTCGACGGCCGCGTTCAGCGCCAGGATGTTGGTCTGGAACGCGATGCCCTCGATCGTGCCCGTGATCTCGGCGATCCGGCGCGTTGCGCGGCCGATGTCGTCCATCGTCGCGACCACGCGCTGCACCGCGGCGTCGCCGTTCGTCGCGGCGGCCGACGCGTGGGCGACCAGCGCGTTGGCCTGCGCCGCGTGCTCGGCGCTCTGCTGCACGGCGGCGGTGATCTGCTCCATGCTGGCCGCGGTCTGTTCGACGCTGCTCGCCTGCGTCGCGATCCGCGCGGCCATGTCGCCGCTGCCGGCCGCGATGTCGACGGTGCCGCGCGCGATGTCGGCCGAGCTGTTGCGCACCTGCTCGACGATCCGGGCGAGGCCGTCGCCGATCCCGTCGACGGCCTGTACGAGCCGACCGATCTCGTCATTGCCGGCGTGGCCCGCGTTGCCGCGCATGGCTGCGTCATCGCGGATGCGCACGCTGAGATCGCCCGCCGCATAACGCTCGGAAGCGCGTGCCGCCGCATCGAGCGGCCGGCTCACGACACGGCGCACCACGATGACGAACAGCGTCGCGAACGCCGCGACGAGCAACGCGCCGATCATCAGGAAGCGGTTGCGGGTGGCGCGCATGCCGGCGAGCAGTTCGTCGTCGAGCGCAATGCCGCCGACGAGCCACTGCCACTGCGGAATCGTCGTGAACGACACGAATTTCGCGGTGGGCCCGCTGTCGTGCGCGGCCGGGTCGGTCGACGTGTATGCGAGCTGTCCCGCGCCGGCCGCGAGCATCTGCGCGTACGGCGCGCGCGTGTCGTCGGCAGGCGCGCCGGCCGCATCGGGATGCACGACGAAGGTGCCGCGCGACGGGCCCTGCGATGCGTCGAGCACGAAGTAATAGCCGTTGCTGCCGATCTTCAGCGAGCGGATGCCGTTCTCGACGAGCTTGAGTTCGGCGCTGATGTCGAGGCCGACGAACAGCGCGCCGATCACGCGGCCGGTCGCATCGGTCACCGGCTTGTATTGCGTGATGTACGGCCGCCCGAACAGCTTCGCGAGGCCCGTGTACACGCGTCCGGCGACGAGCGGGGCGTACGCGGGGCCCGCACGGTCGAGCTTCGTGCCGACGGCGCGCGCGCCGTCCTGCTTCTTCAGCGATGTCGTGATGCGCACGAAATCGTCGCCGTCGCGCGCGAAGATCGTCGCGATCGCGCCGCTTTTCTTCAGGAACTGGTCGGGAATCGAATAGTCGAGGTCGAGCGGCTGGCCGCCCGCGAGGAGCGTCGGCGCGGCGACGCCGCCGATGTCGACGGTGCGCGCCGGGTCGATCGAGAACTCGGCCGGCAGGAAGCTCGCGAACAGCGACATCGAGCGATCGGCTTCGGCGGTCAGCGCCTTGTCGAACAGGTCGACCATCGCGCGGATCGACTGCTCGTTGTCGGCGATCCGCAGGTGCGCCTCTTCGGCGAGTTGCCGGCCGGCGAAATGGGCGAGCGTCCATGCGAACACGGTAAACAGCAGGGCGACGAGCGCGCACGCCAGCGCGGCAAGACGCGCGCCGACGCTCACCCGGCCCAATTGGGTCAATCTCATGAAACTTCCTGAGTGGGGAGGGAGAGGGGCGGAACGCACGCGTCACCGCTGATCGACCTTAATACGGCAGCAGCGGCGAATTCTTTAGCGGCGCGTCGTCGATGGCGACGCCGGCAGGTGCGGCGGGAACGCGGCTGTCAGTGCGTGACGAGCCACGCGACGGCCAGGTAACGGCTGACCTTCGCGATCGTCACGATCGCGAGAAAGCTCGGCAGCGGCTCGCGCAGCACGCCGGCGATCATCGTCAGCGGATCGCCGATCACGGGCGCCCAGCTAAGCAGCAGCGACCAGCGGCCGTAGCGCGCATACCAGCGCTCGGCGCGTGCGAGCGCGGCGGGCTTGACGGGAAACCAGCGGCGCGCGCGGAAGTGCTCGATGCCGCGCCCGAGCGCCCAGTTGATCGCGGAGCCGGCGACGTTGCCGACGCTCGCGACGAGCACCAGCGCCCATACGGGTTCGCGCCCGGCGAGCAGCAGGCCGGCGAGCACGGCTTCGGACTGGAGCGGGAACAGGGTCGCGGCGACCATCGACACGGCGAACAGGCCGCCGTAAGTGAGCAATTCGGACATCGCGCGATTGTACCGGGCGCATGCCGGCCGCCGCGGGTCATGCGGTCACGAGGCCATGCGGTCACGGGCCCGACAGGTCATGCGGCATCGGCCGTGCCGAACAGCAGGTGCGAGATCATCGACTTGTCGACCGGTTCGTCGTTGAGCGTGCTCGCGAGCAGTTCGCCCGCGAGTTGCTGCGGCGAAAACACCATGTCGGGCTTCAACAGGCGCAGCCGTTCGAGGTTGCGCTGCTGGTTCACGAGCGCGACCGTGCGCACCGACGGCGCGATCTCGCGGATCGCGAGGATGATGAACGCGTTCTCGGCGTCGTCGGAGCGCAGCGCGAGCACCGCGCGCGCGGTCGCCGCGCCGGCGCTTTCCAGCACCGCATGGTCGGTCGCGTCGCCGACGATCAGGTCGGTCGCCGCCGCGTAGTTGTGCTCGACGCCGGCCGGCACGACGACGGTCACCGCGTAGCCGCGCTTGCGCAGCCCGTCGTGTACCGCATGCGCGACGGGCGTCGCGCCGACGATCAGGAAATGATGCTTGCGGATCACGTTCGAAATGCCTCCCTTGACGATCCGTTTCAGATTGCCGCCGATCACGGGGCCGGCGACCGCGCTGATCGACGTCGCGAACACCGTGATGCCGAGCACGATCACCGAGGCGGTGAACAGGCGCGCGGTCGGCGCGTGCGGAACGATGTCGCCGTAGCCGACCGTCGACATCGACACGATCGAGAAATAGACGGCGGTGGCGAGGTCGTGGACGGGCGGCGTGAATTCGTCGCCGAGATACAGCACGCCGAAGGTGGCGTAGATCAGCAGCGACACGATGCTCAGCAACGCGAACAGGCTGCTCGCGGCGATGCTCGCGCGGTCGAAATGCCGCCAGTAATAAAGCAGCGCGACGACCAGCACGGCCGTGTAGGCGAACACGCCGTGGCTCGGATAGCCGCCGAGTGCGCTGAGCGCGGCGGCTGCGACCAGCAGCAGGATCGACAGCACCCACGCGACGCGCGCACGCAGCAAGATGCCGATGGCCATGGTCGCGAGGCCGGCCGCGATCACGACCTGCGGCAGCACGACGAGCCCCGCGTTGTCGACGAGGTTCAGCGCATCGGCGAGCCACGCACCGTGGCGGCCGAGCTTCGCGTTGTCGACGACCGGGCGCAGCACCATCAGTGCATCGAGCGCGAGGAGAAGGGCGAGATACCAATGCAGGCCGATCGGCGCGAACAGGCGCCGCAGGCGGGTAGTGACGTGCTTCATTCAGTCGCCCGGCAGGCCGGGCATGTCCAACGAACCAGGCGCTACCCTAAAGCATTCCGCGATCGGCTGCTTTTTCGCGGGGCCCGGCGGCGGTGGCGACGACGCGCGCAGCGGCGGCCGTTCAGTTCCAGCCGGCCATGATCGCGCCCATCCCGACGAGCAGCCCGCCCGTGACGCGGTTCATCGCGCGCATCCGCGCGGGCCGCTGCAGCGCGCGGCTCAGCCGGTGCGAGAACAGCGCCATCGACGCGACGCCGCCCGCGAACAGCACCGCGAAGGTCGCCGAGAGCAGCAGGAACTGCTGGTTCAGGCTCCAGTCGGCGTCCGGGACGATGAACTGCGGGAAGAACGACGGGAAGAACAGCAGCGTTTTCGGATTCAGCCCCGAGGTCGCGAGGCCGCGCCAGAACAGCGCGCGGTGCGAGTCGGCCTCCGGCGTTGCCGTCCCGGCGGGCCCGGCCGTAGCGGGCGCGCCGGCCGGCGTGTGGCTGAGCCATTGCTTGCAGCCGAGCCAGACGAGGTAGGCTGCGCCGGCCCAGCGCAGCACGGTCAGCGCGCGCTCGTCGAGATGCACGAGCGAATTCAGGCACAGCGCGGTCAGCGCGAGTTGCAGCAGCACGGCGAGCGTGCCGCCCCAGACGCACGGCAGCGCGCGGCGCCAGCCGGCGCGCAGTGCGTGGTTCATGGTGAGGAGGTTGACGGGGCCGGGAGCGTAGACGAGAACGGCGGAAGCAGCGAGAAACGAGAGGTAAAGCCTGAACGACATGACGGGTAGGGCAGGAACAGGAACACGGGCGCCGAAGCCGCGCGGCCGGATAGGCGCGCGGGCGGCGGGGAATCGCATGCCTGCTGGCCGGCACCGCAACTCGTGATTGCGGCCGTGCGTCCCGCTGCGAAGGGGTTGTCGCGGGGAGCGTGCCGGACAACAGGCATGGGGAAAATATATCAAGGGGCCGGATTAAAAGGCTTCCGCATTTCCACACAAACCGACACAAATCCGGAATGTCGTTCAGATAGAATCGCGCTTTTCAGTAGAAGATTCTTCCTGCCATGGCCACACGTGAACGCTCGCCGAAAACGCTCGACAGCCAGGACCGCAAGATCCTGGGTGCACTGCAGAAAAATGCGCGCCTGTCGAACGCCGAACTGGCCGAACAGATCGGCATGTCGACCACCGCGTGCTGGAACCGCACACGGCAACTCGAGGTGGACGGCTACATCGACGGTTATGTCGCGCTCGTCAACCAGCGGAAGCTGGGTTATGCGGACATCGTGATCCTCGAAGTCACGCTCGATCGCCACGAGGACGACGCGCTCGCCCGCTTCGGCGAGGAGCTCGCCGCGCTGCCCGAGGTGCTCGAGGCGTATCTGGTGTCGGGCGAGTACGACTACTGGATCAAGGTCGCGGTGGACGGCACGGCCGGCTACGAGCGCTTCCTGCGAGAAAAGCTGTACAAGATTTCGAGCATCCGTCACAGCCGCTCGATGTTTGCGCTGCGCTGCATGAAGGACGTGCCGTCGATTCAGGTGTGAGGAAGACAGGGGTGAGATGCGGCCGTCGTTGAAACGACGGCGCTTGTGGCTGCGCGTATGCGCGGAGAAAGCCGGCGATCGGACGGAGGACAAGGCGCGCGGCGCGGTTCGGTACCGCGGCCGGCAACGCGGATGAATCTTCCGTCCGCGATGGTCCGGACTACCCACGTGCTGGCTGGATAACGGCTGCCCGCCCGGGCAACCGTCAGACAGAACCGCGCCGAAGCCGATTCGATACCGCGTCGACGCGGATTGGCGCCGGCATCGGCTTCAAAGCGACCTCGACACGCTCCCGGCACCGGGAGCGCATTCAACCGGGGCAACTCTTGCCGGTTTCCACGTTGTTTGCCGCGCCAGGCGTTGCCGGGTGCCGCGGCCTTGTGGCGCGCATCCGGGCAAGCGGATCAGGACGGCATCGTGCGGCCGGCTGTTGGCCGGTCGTACCGCTCAGCGCGGCAGGCGTGCGTGTGCTTCAGCGATGACTTCGCAGGTCTCGAGGTGGAGTGCCCAAGCTTCTGCAATCAGCTCGCCCACACGTGCGAGCCAGCCAGCGGATTCGGTGGAACGGTCGGAGACATTAGACGTTTGCATGACGAAGCCCCATATAGGTGGCGAGTTAGGGATAACCCTAATCATAGCGAAACACCTCCGCTTTGTGAAATGCGATTTCGTTATATGAGAATTACTGACAATTTGTGTTGCTGCTTCGCAACATGAATATCGGATGCCTTGGCGCGGTCGTGCGGGCGCGACGAGGCCGTGCCGGCACGGCCTCGCATCGAACAAGAGAGGGGGATTCGGGCGCTGCGGAGGATGGCGGAAGCGGGCGTCGGCTTACGGGCCGATCCACCCGAACCGCCACGACAGCCGCCGCGTCGCGGCGAGCAACGCCTGCGCGAGATCGCTGTCCGGCCCGCGCGGGAAGCCGCGCGACGAACCGATGATCGCGATCACGAGCCGGATGCTGCCGGTGTGATCGAACACGGGCGCGGCGACCGTCCCGATGCCCGGCACCGGCGCGTCGAACGCGAAATCGAGCGCGTCCGCGCGGATCGTCGCGAGCCGCGCCCGGAATGCGTCGTCGGTCGGCGGGGCGATGCGGCCCGCGAGGCGCACGGGCTCGTCGGCGAGCAGGTCGGCCAGCACGTCGTCGGACATGCCGGCCGCGAAAATCCGGCCGATCGCCGTATTGACGAGCGACATCACGGTGCCGACCTGAAGGCTCACGTGCTGCGGCCGCGCCGATTCCTCGAGGCGGATCACCGTCGGGCCGAGCGGCCCGAGCGTCGCGGCCGCCACGCTCATGTCGGTCGCGCCGGCCAGCGCGACGATCTCGGCTTCCGCGTCGCGCGTCGGCGACACGCGCTGCATCGCGATCAGGCCGAGCGCCTGCCCGAGCGGGCCGCCGCCGAAGCAGCCGGCGTCGTCGCGGCTCAGCAGGCCGATCTTCTGCAGGCTGACGAGATGCGGAAAAGCCTTCGCGGCCGGCATCC
>NZ_LDVA01000024.1:0-10773 GCF_050768715.1 Burkholderia sp. ZZQ-2
CCCTTCGCGTTCTTGTCGGCGGCCGGATCGGGCTCGGCCGGGCGCGGCGGGATGTCGTTCTGGTAATGCAGCACGAGCATCTGGCGCGCGCCGCGCACGGCGGCGATCGGCGCGCAGGTCACACGCGCGAATGCGGTATCGGCCAGCTTGTCGACGCGTACGACCTTCGCGACCGGCAGGCCGGGCGGATAGACGCCGTCGAGGCCGCTCGTGACGAGCTCGTCGCCGACGACGAGATCCGCGCTCGTCGGCACGAAGCGCAGGTCGAGCGAATCGCCCTTCGGCGTGCCGTAGATCACGCTGCGCAGGCCGGTGCGCAGCACCTGCACGGGAATCGCGAGATCGCGGTCGGTGACCAGCGTGACTTCGGACTGCAGCGGGAACACGCGCGTGACCTGGCCGACCACGCCGTTCTCGCTGACGACGGGCGCGCCGTTCTGGATGCCCTGCTGCGAACCCTGGCCGATCACGATCTTCTGCGTGAACGGATCGCTCGTGTCGTACTGGATCTCGGCCGGTGTCGATTGCGTCGCGATGTGCTGGCGCAGCTCGAGCACGGCGCGCAGGTGCGCGTTCTCCTGCGCGAGCACGGCGGCCTGGTTGGCCTGCGTGGACAGCTGCAGGTTGCGCTTGCGGAGATCGTCGTTGTCGTGGCGCAGCGACGCGCCGGTGACGGCGATGTCGGCCGCGCCCATGAACAGGTCGCGCGGCACGAGCGCGGCGCGCTGCAGCGGATAGAGCACGGTGCCGAGCACGCCGCGGACGATTTCGAGCGTGTTGAAGCGCGCGTCCGACACCAGCAGTGCGATCGCGACGGCGACGAAAAAGATGAGCCGCGCGAGCGCGGGCGGGCCTTGCTTGAAGAGGGGCGGCGGACTGTATTCCATGGTCGGCGCCGGGCGCGAACGATCGGTTAAATGAAGCTCAGACGCGCAAACGGCGCGGCGGTTCGTTCTGAATGAGCGAGCCGGCCACGCCGCGGGTGCGTCATGTCAGGAAGACTGCCTAGACGATCACTCGTACGAGAAGATGCTGCCCAGCTTGTCCATGCGCTCGAGCGCCATGCCCGAACCGCGCACGACGCAGGTGAGCGGATCTTCCGCGACGAGCACCGGCAGGCCGGTTTCTTCCGCGAGCAGGCGATCGAGGTCGCGCAGCAGCGCGCCGCCGCCCGTCAGCATCATCCCGCGTTCGGCGATGTCGGCGCCGAGTTCCGGCGGCGTCTGTTCGAGCGCGATCTTCACCGACGACACGATCTGGTTCAGCGGATCGGTCAGCGCTTCGAGGATTTCGTTGCTGGAGATCGTGAAGCTGCGCGGAATGCCTTCCGACAGGTTGCGGCCCTTCACTTCCATTTCCTTGACTTCGGAGCCCGGGAACGCGGAGCCGATTTCCTTCTTGATCGCCTCGGCGGTCTGCTCGCCGATCAGCATCCCGTAGTTGCGGCGGATGTAGTTGACGATCGCTTCGTCGAACTTGTCGCCGCCGACGCGCACCGAGCCTTTATAGACGATACCGCCGAGCGAGATCACGCCGACTTCCGTCGTGCCGCCGCCGATGTCGACGACCATCGAGCCGGTGGCTTCCGACACCGGCAGGCCTGCGCCGATCGCGGCCGCCATCGGCTCCTCGATCAGGTAGACCTGCGATGCGCCGGCGCCGTGCGCGGCTTCCTTGATCGCGCGGCGCTCGACCTGGGTCGAGCCGCACGGCACGCAGATGATGATGCGCGGCGACGGCGAGAACATGCGCGACTCGTGGGCCGTCTTGATGAACTGCTTGATCATCTGCTCGGTGACGGTGAAGTCGGCGATCACGCCGTCCTTCATCGGGCGGATCGCCTCGATGTTGCCCGGTACCTTGCCGAGCATCTGCTTGGCTTCCTTGCCGACTGCCTGGATCGTCTTCTTGCCGTTGGGGCCGCCTTCCTGGCGGATCGACACGACGGACGGCTCATCGAGCACGATGCCCTTGCCGCGCATGTAGATCAGGGTGTTTGCGGTGCCGAGGTCGATCGCGAGATCGTTGGAGAAGTAGCTGCGCAAAAAACCGAACATTCAGAATCCTGTTTCGCTCTGGGCCGGCCCTGCATAGCGAGCGCTGAGGGCGGCAGCGGAAAAAATAACAGCCTCGGGAAGCGTGGCGGAAGCGGCCGCCGCGGCGCACGAAGCTGCGAGTGATGTCTACCGGGGATCGCACGAAGCACGCACGGCTTGCCGAAGCGGGGCGAAACGGTGCGGGAAAAGGCTGCCGGGTTTGGGTCGAACGCGTAATGATACCTTATAATTTCACGGTATTTGAATCGAAACGGGCGGTATTTTTGCCGCTTCGGCCCCGATTTTTGAGGGTGGGATCGCACCCTCCAACCCCCCGCCGCAGTGCTGCTTTCGATGCATTGCGCAGTCTTGTTTTTCCGGTGATCGCATGGCCCTGACCCTGACCGATGTGAAACGCATCGCGCACCTGGCGCGACTCGAAATGGCCGACGCCGACGCCGAGCACATGCTCGGCCAGCTCAATGATCTCTTCGGCCTCGTCGAGCAGATGCAGGCGGTCGACACCGCCGGCATCGCGCCGCTCGCCCACCCGATCGAACAGATCCAGGAAGTCGCGCAACGCCTGCGCGACGACGCCGTGACGGAAGTCGTCAATCGCGACGACAACCAGCGTCCGGCGCCGGCCGTCCAGGACGGCCTCTATCTCGTGCCGAAGGTGATCGAGTAAGCATTCGACGACAAGCGCGCCGGCCAGCGCCGCGCGCCACCCAGAATTCCCAGGAAAACCACTCAATGCACGCAAAAAGCCTGACCGAACTGCGCGCCGCGCTCGCCGCCAAGGAATGCTCGGCCGTCGAGCTCGCGCAGCTCTACCTGAAACGGATCGACGCCGCGCGCGACCTGAACGCGTTCGTCCACGTCGATGCCGACCTGACCCTCGCGCAGGCGAAAGCTGCCGACGCGGAGCTCGCGCGCGGCGCGGGCGGCGCGCTCACCGGCCTGCCGATCGCGCACAAGGACGTGTTCGTCACGCGCGGCTGGCACTCGACCGCCGGCTCGAAGATGCTCGCGAACTACGCGAGCCCGTTCGACGCGACCGTCGTCGCCCGCCTGCAGGCGGCCGGCATGGTCACGCTCGGCAAGACCAACATGGACGAGTTTGCGATGGGCTCGTCGAACGAGAACTCGGCGTTCGGCGCGGTGAAGAACCCGTGGGACACGAACGCCGTGCCGGGCGGCAGCTCGGGCGGCAGCTCGGCCGCCGTCGCCGCGCGTCTCGCGCCGGCGGCAACCGGCACCGACACCGGCGGCTCGATCCGCCAGCCTGCGTCGTTCGCGGGCGTGACGGGCATCAAGCCGACCTACGGCCGCGTGTCGCGCTACGGGATGATCGCGTTCGCGTCGTCGCTCGACCAGGGCGGCCCGATGGCGCAGAGCGCGTCCGACTGCGCGCTGCTGCTGAACGCGATGGCCGGCTTCGACGAGCGCGACTCGACGAGCCTCGATCGCGACGATGAAGACTTCACGCGCCACCTCGGCCAGCCGTGGGCGGCCGGCAACGATGCGGGCAAGCCGCTCGCGGGCCTGCGCATCGGCTTGCCGAACGAGTATTTCGGCGACGGCCTGGCCGACGACGTACGCGCGACGATCGACGCGGCACTGAAGCAGTATGAAGCGCTCGGCGCGACGCTCGTGCCCGTGTCGCTGCCGAAGACGGAGCTGTCGATCCCCGTGTATTACGTGATCGCGCCGGCCGAGGCATCGTCGAACCTGTCGCGTTTCGACGGCGTGCGTTTCGGCCACCGCGCCGCGCAATACGGCGACCTGCTCGACATGTACAAGAAGTCGCGCGCGGAAGGCTTCGGCCCCGAGGTGAAGCGCCGGATCCTGGTCGGCACGTACGTGCTGTCGCACGGCTACTACGACGCGTACTACCTGCAGGCGCAGAAGATCCGCCGCATCATCGCGAACGATTTCCAGGAAGCGTTCAAGACCTGCGACGTGATCATGGGCCCGGCCTCGCCGACGGTCGCATGGGATCTCGGTTCGAAGGGCGACGATCCGGTGCAGATGTATCTCGCGGATATCTACACGCTGTCGGTGAGCCTCGCGGGCCTGCCCGGCATGAGCGTGCCGTGCGGCTTCGGCGCGGGCGCGAACGCGAAGCGCCCGGTCGGCCTGCAGATCATCGGCAACTATTTCAACGAAGCCCGGATGCTGCAGGTCGCCGACGCGTTCCAGCGCGCGACCGACTGGCACAAGCAAGTTCCGGCAGGGGTGTAAGCACATGGCTACTCAATGGGAAGTCGTTATCGGTCTCGAGACGCACGCGCAACTGTCGACCGTCTCGAAGATTTTCTCGGGCGCGTCGACGCAGTTCGGCGCCGAGCCGAACACGCAGGCGTGCCCGGTCGACCTGGCGCTGCCGGGCGTGCTGCCGGTGCTGAACCGCGGTGCGGTCGAGCGCGCAATCCGCTTCGGCCTCGCGATCGGCTCGACCATCGCGCCGCGCAGCATCTTCGCGCGCAAGAATTATTTCTACCCCGATCTGCCGAAGGGCTATCAGATCAGCCAGTACGAGATTCCGGTCGTGCAGGGCGGCCAGATCACGATCCAGGTGCCCGCCAACGAAAAGGCCGGCAAGGAAGCGTACGAGAAGACGGTCAACCTGACCCGCGCGCACCTCGAGGAAGACGCGGGCAAGTCGCTGCATGAAGACTTCGCCGGGATGACCGGGATCGACCTGAACCGCGCAGGCACGCCGCTGCTCGAGATCGTCACCGAGCCGGAAATGCGCAGCGCGGCCGAGGCCGTGGCCTATGCGAAGGCACTGCACGGGCTCGTCGTGTGGCTCGGCATCTGCGACGGCAACATGCAGGAAGGCTCGTTCCGCTGCGACGCGAACGTGTCGGTGCGACCGGTCGGCCAAGAGAAGTTCGGCACGCGCGCGGAAATCAAGAACCTGAACTCGTTCCGGTTCCTCGAGGAAGCGATCAACTACGAAGTGCGTCGCCAGATCGAGCTGATCGAGGACGGCGGCGAAGTGGTGCAGGAAACGCGCCTCTACGATCCGGACAAGCGTGAGACGCGCTCGATGCGCAGCAAGGAAGACGCGCACGACTACCGCTACTTCCCCGACCCCGACCTGATGCCGCTCGTGATCGGCCAGGACTGGATCGAGCGCGTGCAGTCCGGGATGCCCGAGCTGCCGGCCGCGATGCAGCAGCGCTTCGCCGAGCAGTACGGCGTGTCTGCGTACGACGCGGGCGTGCTGACGTCGAGCAAGGCGATGGCCGCGTATTTCGAATCGGTGGTCGCGAAGGCCGGCGCCGCGAACGCGAAGATCGCCGCGAACTGGCTGATGGGCGACGTGTCGTCGCAGCTGAACCGCGACGGCATCGAGATCGACGCGATCCCCGTGTCGGCCGCGCAGCTCGCGCTGCTGCTGCAGCGCATCGCCGACGGCACGATCTCGAACAAGATCGCGAAGGAAATCTTCGCGACGATCTGGGACGAGAAGCCGGACGACGAAGGTGCGGCCGACCGCATCATCGACGCGAAGGGCCTGAAGCAGATCTCCGACACCGGCGCGCTGGAAGCGATCATCGACGAAGTGCTCGCGGCGAACGCGAAGTCGGTCGAGGAATTCCGCGCGGGCAAGGAAAAGGCGTTCAACGCGCTGATCGGCCAGGCGATGAAGGCGACCAAGGGCAAGGCCAATCCGCAGCAGGTCAACGAACTGCTGAAGAAGAAGCTCGGCTGAGCATGAGCGCGCGCCTGAACCGCGCTTGACGACGGGCCGCCCCGAACCAGTTCGGGGCGGCCCGTTGCGTTTGGCGGATGCGTTATCGTATGCGTCACACCGTCCAACGGAGGAACGAATGGCGAAACAACCGTCGCTCGACGATTTCCGCGTGCCTTATTTCACGCGCGAGAAGGAAGCCGCCGCATTCAAGCTCGATGCGTTCGACCCGGCCGCGAAGCCGTTTTCGTCCGGCTCGAAGGATGACGACCGCGAACGGCTGTCGGTCGTGTCGACCGAACTCGACGTGCAGCAGGAGCGCCTGCACACGCAGCAGAAGAAGCGCGTGCTGCTCGTGCTGCAGGGGATGGACACCAGCGGCAAGGACGGCACCGTGCGCGCGGTGTTCCGCGAGGTCGATCCGCTCGGCCTGCGCGTCGTGTCGTTCAAGGCGCCGACGCCGATCGAGGCCGCGCACGACTTCCTGTGGCGCGTGCATGCGCAGGTGGCGGCCGCGGGCGAGCTCGCGATCTTCAACCGCAGCCATTATGAAGACGTGCTCGTGCCGCGCGTGCTCGATCTGATCGACGCGAAGGAATGCGAGCGCCGCTACCGGCAGATCCGCGATTTCGAGACGATGCTGGTCGAGAACGGCACGACGATCATCAAGTGCTTCCTGCACATCTCGAAGGACGAGCAGCGCGAGCGGCTGCAGGCGCGCATCGACGATCCGACCAAGCACTGGAAGTTCGACATCTCCGATCTCGACGCGCGCAAGCACTGGGACGCGTACCAGTCCGCGTACCGCGACGCGCTCGCCGCGACGTCCGCCGAGCATGCGCCGTGGTACGTGATCCCGGCCAACTCGAAGACGCACCGCAACGTGATGATCGCCGAGCTGCTGCTGCGCACGATGACCGACATGAAGCTGGAATTCCCGCCGCCGAAGCCGGAGCTCGAAGGCGTGAAGATCCGTTAAGCTGCCACCCTGTAAAACATCGAACTGAACGGAATCCGACATGATGCGAGTGATTACCGCCAACCTGAACGGCATCCGCTCCGCCGCGAAGAAGGGCTTCTTCGAGTGGCTCGGCGAACAGAACGCCGATTGCGTGTGCGTGCAGGAAATCAAGGTCTCGGCCGACGACCTGCCGGCCGAATTCGTCGAGCCGCACGGCTTCAAGAGCTATTTTCACCACGCCGAGAAGAAGGGCTACAGCGGCGCGGGCGTGTACAGCCGCCGCGAGCCCGACGACGTGATCATCGGCTTCGGCAGCAGCGAATTCGATGCCGAGGGTCGTTATGTCGAGGCGCGCTACGGCAAGCTGTCGGTCGTGTCGGTGTACGTGCCGTCCGGCTCGAGCGGCGAGGAGCGCCAGCAGGCGAAGTACCGCTTCATGGACGAGTTCATGCCGCACCTTGCCCAGCTCAAGAAGAAGCGCGAGGTGATCCTGTGCGGCGACGTGAACATCGTCCACAAGGAAATCGACATCAAGAACTGGAAGAGCAACCAGAAGAACTCGGGCTGCCTGCCGGAAGAGCGCGAGTGGCTCACGAAGCTGTTCGACGATGTCGGCTACGTCGACGTGTTCCGCACGCTCGACCCGCGCGCCGAGCAGTACACGTGGTGGAGCAACCGCGGCCAGGCGTATGCGAAGAACGTCGGGTGGCGGATCGATTACCAGATCGCGACGCCGGGCGTCGCCGGCACCGCGAAAAGCACGTCGATCTTCAAGGACATCAAGTTCAGCGACCACGCGCCGCTGACGGTGGACTACGACTACAAGAAGTGATTGCCGGCGCCGCGCCGCGCGCGTAGCGCCCGAACCCGCCGGTCACCGGATGCAGAACGGGCCGCATGTCGAACATGCGGCCCGTTTCATTTGGGGCGGCGATCGTGCGGGCCGCCCGGCGGTGGCGCTTATTGCTTGATCGATGCCATGTCGATCACGAACCGGTACTTCACGTCGCTCTTCAGCATCCGTTCGTAAGCGGCGTTGATCTGCTGCATCGGAATCGTCTCGATATCCGACGTGATCCCGTGCTCCGCGCAGAAGTCGAGCATTTCCTGCGTTTCCGCGATCCCGCCGATCAGCGAGCCCGCGAGGCGGCGGCGCTTGAAGATCAGGTTGAACACCTGCGGCGACGGATGGTCGTGCTCCGGCGCGCCGACGAGCGTCATCGTGCCGTCGCGCTTCAGCAGGTGCAGGAACGGGTTCAGGTCGTGCTGCGCGGCGACCGTGTTCAGGATGAAGTCGAAGCTGTTCAGGTGCGCGTTCATCTGCGCTTCGTCCTTCGAGATCACGACTTCGTGCGCGCCGACGCGCTTGCCGTCCTCGATCTTCGACGGCGACGTCGTGAACAGCACGACGTGCGCGCCCATCGCGCGTGCCAGCTTCACGCCCATGTGGCCGAGGCCGCCGAGCCCGACGATGCCGACCTTCTTGCCGGGGCCGACGTTCCACTGCCGCAGCGGCGAGTAGGTCGTGATCCCCGCGCACAGGAGCGGCGCGGCGCCGGCCGGGTCGAGCGTCTCGGGCACGCGCAGCACGAATGCCTCGTCGACGACGAGCTGCGTCGAGTAGCCGCCGTACGTGACGTCGCCCGTCACGCGGTCCTGGCCGTTGTAGGTGCCGACGAAGCCGTTCTCGCAATACTGCTCGAGCCCGTCGGCGCAGCTCGGGCAGGTGCGGCACGAATCGACGAGACAGCCGACGCCGACCAACTCGCCGACCTTGAAGCGCGATACCTGCGGGCCGGTCGCGGTCACGCGGCCGACGATTTCATGGCCCGGCACGACCGGGTAGATCGTGTTGCGCCATTCGTTGCGCGCCTGGTGCAGGTCCGAGTGGCAGACGCCGCAGTAGAGGACGTCGATCTGGACGTCGAGGTCGCGCAGCGCGCGACGCTGGAATTCGAACGGGGCGAGCGGCGACTGCGAATCGGTTGCCGCGTAAGCGTAGGTGGTGCTCATGCAGGGGGCTCCTTGGCCGGGAAAACATCCGGCGAAACGAACTGCCGTCGCACCCTATGGCGATGCGGCGAGGCAGGACGTCATCGTAAGGAGCGCGGCGCCGCGATGAAATACACGAAGGTCTGGAAGATTTGCCTATTCCTCTCGAACTGCGTGCAAACGGCCGCCAAAACGCATTCAAGATGCTACATTGCGAGCCAGATTCTCTTGCCGGACAGGATGACGCAGATGAGCTTCGAGCCCCTTTTCGCCGACACGGGCGACCGCGTGCAGCGCCGCATGGTCGAGCTGCACACGCGCCTCGCGCCGAACGAGGGCGACACGCTCGCGGCGCTCGACGGCGTGCGTTTGATTCGCGTGAGCCGTCCGGGGCCGCGCATGCCCGTGCTGTACGAGCCGAGCATCATCGTCGTGTGCCAGGGGCGCAAGCTCGGTTATCTCGGCGACCGCTCGTTCGTGTACGACGCGCAGCAATACCTGGTGCTGTCGGTGCCGCTGCCGTTCGAATGCGAGACCTTCGCGAGCGCGGAGGAGCCGTTTCTCGCGATCTCGATCCGCGTCGATCTCGCGGTGATCGCCGAACTCGCGATCCTGCTCGACGAGACGCTCGGCGCGGCCGCGAGCGAACCGCTCGGCGTCTATTCGACGCCGCTCGACGCGCCGCTGGCCGATGCGGTCGTGCGGCTGCTCGAAGCGCTGGCTTCGCCGCACGACACGCGCGTGCTGGGCCCCGCGATCATGCGCGAGATCGCGTATCGCGTGCTGACGGGCGCGCAGGGCGACGCGATCCGCGCGGCGCTCGTGCAGCAGCATCACTTCGGCCGCATCGCGAAGGCGTTGCGGCGCATCCATGCGGAGCTGAGGGCCGACCTCGATGTCGAGACCCTGGCGCGCGAGGCCGGGATGAGCCTCGCGGTGTTCCACGCGCACTTCAAGCACGTGACGGCGACGTCGCCGATGCAGTACGTGAAGGCCGCGCGCCTGCATCAGGCGCGGCTGATGATGGTGCAGGACGGCGTCGGCGCCGGTACGGCGGCCGCGCGTGTCGGTTATGCGAGCGCGTCGCAGTTCAGCCGCGAGTTCAAGCGGCTGTTCGGCCGCAGCCCCGGTGACGAAGTGCGCTGGATGCGTGAAATCGGGATTCGCCCGGTCGTGGCCGATACGGACGCGTAGCGTCCGGCGTCAGCCGGTGGCGCCGCGCCGCACGACCTTGCGCCGCTGCGCGCTGATGCCCGCGTAGTCGGGCAGTGAGTCGACCCGCTTGCCGATCGCCTTCGCGTACAGCGGCATCAGGTCCGGCAGCCGGTTCAGCAGATCCTGGCGCCGCGCGGTGCCGTACGGGTGCGTGTAGATGAAGCCCGTGGCCTTGTTCGCGCGCGTCGCGGCCGCGAGCTTGTCCCACAGTGTGATCGCCGCGCGCGGATCGAAGCCCGCGCGGGCGGCGATGTCGCCGCCGATCACGTCGGCTTCGGTCTCGTCGGTCGGGTCGTAGTGGAGCGACTGCAGGCGCTCGCCGAGGTTCAGCGCCTGCGGCAGCGGATCGCCGACGCCGAACAGCGGCGGCAGCGCGGCGGCGCGCAGCGAAGTTTGCGATGCCGCGCTGAAGTTGCTGCGCGCATGTTCGCGCAGCGCGTGCGCGATGCCGTGCGCGGCCAGCACGCCGAGTTCGTCGTCGTTCAGCCGGAGGCGCTCGAGCAGGCCGCCGTACACGAGCACCTTGCCGCCCGGCAGGCAGGTCAGGCGGATGTCGCGCGAGCGGATCACGTTCACGTCCCACGCCCAGTTCTTCACGCGATCGTTCCACTTCACCGAATACGGCGCGAGCTTCGTGACGATCGCGCGGAGGCGCTTCACGCGCGGCTGGTTTGCCGGCAGCAGGCGGTTGCTGTCGGCGGCCGCCTGCACGATCTGCGCGTATTCGCTCGCGGTGAGCTGCTCGAGCAGCGGCGACGGGATCAGCGTGCGGAATGCGATCGCATTGCCGTAGCGGACCTGCTGCGGTGTCGGCGTATAAGCCTTCGTCGACGCGGCGGCGCCGGTCGGCTGCGCGGGTTCGGCGG
>NZ_LDVA01000025.1:0-15274 GCF_050768715.1 Burkholderia sp. ZZQ-2
CCGGACGTCGCGCCGCCCGGCGCGCCCGCAACGGCATGCGGGCAGGGCGAAACTACCTGCCGACCGAAGCCGGCCGCCTGCGAGGGCTGTAAATCTTGCCTGCATCCGTCATCGTTTAACCATTCGAAACAATGTGTTCACCGAAAGGGGCATGATCTCCGGCGATCGAGCAGGCATACTGTCGCCTATGTTGCTCAATGCACGTCGAAGTACGTGCGCTTGCCCCCCATGTCCACTCCAGTTTCCTTTCGAACCCTGCGATGGTTGACCGTCGCGGCTGCTGCATGCTTGCTCGCCGCGTGTTCGACCGCTTCCGACGTGACCGCGACGTCGAACCCGAACGTATTTACCGTGAAGACGCGCACGGTCGGCGTATCGACGACGTGGGCCGACGCCCATACGAAGGCCGTCGACGAAGCCACCAACTACTGCACGCAGCGCGGCATGCGCGCCAGCCTGAAGCAGGAGGCGCTGACCAGCGGCAGCCGTGTCGGCGCGCGCTCCGAACTCGCGTTCGAGTGCCATCCGACCTTCGAGACGGCGTCGAATCCGCGCGGTTGAGCGACCGGCGGCGTCGCACGCCGCCGCCGTCCGCGTTTTCCTTCTCCCCGATGCAAACCGACCCGCGAGGCCGTTCAGGCACATCGCGGGTCGGCGCACGTCCGGCGTCGGCTATGGCGGTTACGCCGGCTGCGCCTCGTACAGCTTCACGCACGCGGAGAAGTCGAGCGTGCCGAGCCCCTGCTGGCTCATCGACTGATAGAGCTGCTGCGCGAGTGCGCCCATCCACACCGGCTGGTGCGCGCTCCGTGCCGCTTCGGTCGCGAGCCCGAGATCCTTCAGCATCAGGTTCGCCGCGAATCCGCCCGCATAGCCGCGCGCGGCCGGCGCGGTGTCGCTCACGCCCGGATACGGGTTGTACGTGTCCGAGCTCCAGCAACGGCCGGTCGACGTATTGATGATGCCGGCCAGCACGGACGGATCGATGCCGAGCGCGGCGCCGAGCGCCATCGCTTCCGAGACGCCCATCATCGAGATCCCGAGCAGCAGGTTGTTGCAGATCTTCGCGATTTGTCCGGTGCCCGTGCCGCCGCAATGCACGACGTTCTTGCCCATGTCGAGCAGCACGGGGCGGATGCGCTCGAACAGCGCGGCGTCCGCGCCGACCATGAAGGTCAGCGTGCCGGCCTGCGCGCCGCCGGTGCCGCCCGACACGGGGGCGTCGGCGAGCGGGAAGCCGCGCTGCGCGGCGGCGTCGGCCACTGCGCGCACGGTGCCGGGATCGATCGTGCTGCAGTCGATCAGCGTCGCGCCGGCGTGCGCGCCGGCCAGGACGCCGTCGTCGCCGAGATAGACCGCGCGCACGTGTTGCGCGGCCGGCAGCATCGTGATCACGACCGCGCCGCGCGCGGCCGCTTCGCGCGGCGAGCCGGCGGCGGTCGCGCCGGCGCGCACCGCGACGTCGACCGCATGCGCGTCGAGGTCGAACACCGTCAGCGCGTGGCCGGCTTTCAGCAGGTTGGCGGCCATGGGGCCGCCCATGTTGCCGAGTCCGATGAATGCAATTTCCATGTGCAGGCCCTCGCTCAGCGCAGCGCGATCGTCGTGTTCACGCCGCCAGCCGTCGCGTCGTCGTCGAACCAGCGCGCGGTGACCGTCTTCGTCTGCGTGTAGAACTGCACGACCTGCTTGCCGTACGGGCCGAGATCGCCGAGCTTCGAGCCGCGCGAACCCGTGAAGCTGAAGTAGGGCACCGGCACCGGAATCGGGATGTTGATGCCGACCTGGCCGATGTCGATCTCGCTCTGGAACTTGCGTGCCGCCGCGCCGCTCTGCGTGAACAGCCCCACGCCGTTGCCCATCGGGTTACGGTTGACGAGCGCGATCGCGTCGTCGAGCGTGTCGGCCTCGAGCACGACCACCACCGGCCCGAAGATTTCTTCCGTATAGATCGACATGTCGGTCGTCACGCCCGAGAAGATCGTCGGGCCGACGAAGTTGCCCTGCTCGTAACCGGGCACCTTCACGTTGCGGCCGTCGAGTTCGAGCTTCGCGCCGGCCTTCACGCCCTCGTCGATCAGCGCGGTGATGCGCGCATGCGCGGCCTTCGACACGACCGGGCCGACATCGGTACCCGGTTCGTGGCCCGCGTTGACCTTCAGCGCCTTCGCCTTCTCGACAAGCTCGGGCAGCCAGTCGCGCGCCGTGCCGACCAGCACGACGACCGACGTCGCCATGCAGCGCTGGCCGGCCGCGCCGAAGCCCGCGCCGACGAGCGCGTTGATCGTCTGCTCGCGGTGCGCGTCGGGCAGTACGACCGCGTGGTTCTTCGCGCCCATCATCGACTGCACGCGCTTGCCGTGCTGGCTGCCGAGGTTGTACACGTGCGTGCCGACGCGCGTCGAGCCGACGAACGAGATCGCCTTGATGTCCGGGTGCGTGCAGAGGCGGTCGACCACCGTCTTGCCGCCGTGCACGACGTTCAGCACGCCCTGCGGCACGCCGGCCTCGATCGCGAGCTCGACGAGCTGCATCGTCGACAGCGGGTCCTGCTCCGACGGCTTCAGCACGAACGTGTTGCCGCAGACGATCGCCATCGGGAACATCCACAGCGGGATCATCCCGGGGAAGTTGAACGGCGTGATGCCCGCGCACACGCCGATCGGCTGGCGCAGCGTGTAGGTATCGACGCCGCCCGCCACGTTCTCCGCGAATTCGCCTTGCTGCAGCGTGCCGATCGAGCACGCGTGCTCGACCACTTCGAGGCCGCGGAAGATGTCGCCCTGCGCATCGGGCAGCGTCTTGCCTTGCTCGGCCGTCAGCGTGTGCGCGATCCGTTCGAGATTGCGGCGCACGAGATCCTGGAACTTCAGCATGATGCGCAGGCGCGCGCCGATCGGCGTCGTCTTCCACGTCTGGAACGCGCGCTGCGCGGACGCGATCGCGGCGTCGACCTCGTCGAGCGTCGCATACGGCACGCGGCCGATCACTTCCTGCGTCGCGGGGTTGACGATGTCGCCCCATTCGGCGCTTTGCGATTCGACGAACGCGCCGTCGATCAGCAGCTTGGCGGTGGGCAGGGCGAGGGTGGTCTGGGGAACTGCGGCGTTCATGGAACTCTCCGGGGAACGAGGTGATGACAAACAAGGCGGCCCGTATCCGCCGCCGCGCATGCACGCACGGCGGACGGCAGGACGAACTGAAATCGAATGAATGCGGGCGGTGCGTTACGCGCGCGCCGGCCGCATCAACGCGGTACACACGAGCGCGAACACGCCGAAGCCGACGAGGTAAGCGATCACGTAATGCGGCTGGCCGCCGCCGGCCTTGAGCAGCGACGTCGCGATCATCGGCGCGAAGCCGCCGCCGATCACGCCGGCCAGCTGCACCGACAGCGAGATGCCGCTGTAGCGGATCTCCGCCGGGAACTGCTGCGCGAACAGCAGCGATTCCGGCGCATAGAGAATCGGGAACACGACGCCGAGGCCGAGCACGATCGCCCACCATGCGGTCGACGTCTGCTGCGTGCCGAGCATCATGAAGAACGGCGCGGCGAACGCGCACATCAGCACGAGGCCGATCGCGAACATCCGGCGCTGGCCGATGCGGTCGCTGAGATGGCCGCACAGCGGCATCGTGACGAGCGACAGCGCGGCGCCGGCCGTGATCGCGTGCAGCATCTCGGCCTTCGGCAGATGCAGCTGCTGCGTCGCGTAGGCGAGCGCGAACGTGACGACCATGTAGAACCAGGTGTTCTCGGCGGCGCGTGCGCCGACGATCGTCAGCACCTCGCGCGGATGGCGGCGCAGCGCGGCCGTCACCGGCGACTTCTCGGCCTTGCCCTGGCGCTGCATCTTCTCGAAGTCGGGCGATTCGGGCACCTTCGCGCGGATGAACCAGCCGAGGCCGACGAGCGCGATGCTCGCGAGGAACGGCACACGCCAGCCCCACGACAGCATGTCGGCTTCCGGCAGCGCGGCCACCGCGGCCATCGCGACCGACGACAGGATCAGGCCGAGCCCGACGCCCGTCTGCGGCAGGCTGCCGAACAGCCCCTTGCGGCCCTTCGGCGCGTGTTCGACGGCCATCAGCACCGCGCCGCCCCATTCGCCGCCGACGGCCATCCCTTGCAGGAACCGCATCCCGATCAGCAGCGCGGCAGCCCAGTAGCCGATGCTGTCGTACGACGGGATCAGCCCGATGATCATGCTCGGCACGCCCATCAGCAGCAGCGTGATCATCAGCATCGACTTGCGGCCGATGCGGTCGCCGAAGTGGCCGAACACGATGCCGCCCATCGGCCGCCCGATGAAGCCGACCGCGAACGTGCCGAACGCGGCGAGCGTGCCGACGACGGGGTCCAGCGACGGGAAGAAGATGCGGTTGAACACGAGCGCGGCGGCCGTGCCGTAGAGGAAGAAGTCGTACCACTCGATCGTGGTGCCGGCCATGCTGGCCCAGCCGGCCAGCAGGTGGTGCTTCGCGGTGCGCTCGGGCGCAGGTGCCGCGACTGTCGCATGCTCATCGAGGGTGGATCGCGTCTGCATGGTGTCTCCGTGGTGGTGCCGCGGCTCGTGGTCCGCAGGTCACGGTCGAGTATAGTTATGCGCAGATTCATCATGTACCGATAAAGAAACCGGTTGGATGTGCATTTATGCATATCGACAGCCGGCCCGGAGACTCCAGCCCCTTTTTCCCTCGCCGATGCGACATGCCACCGAGCCGGTTTCCGGCAACCTGAACTGGGACGACCTGCGTTTTTTCCTCGAAGTCGCGCGCACGCAGCGGGCGAGCGGCGCCGCGAAGCGGCTGGGCGTCGACTACACGACCGTCGCGCGGCGCATCCGCGCGCTCGAGGCGGCGATGGGTACGCTGCTGTTCGACAAGTCGCGCTCCGGCGGCTTCACGCTGACGGCCGAAGGCCAGCGGCTCGTCGCGTATGCGGATGCGATGGAGACGACCGTGCAGTCCGCGTGCGACCAGGTCGCGAATACGGGCGAGGCGCTGTCGGGCCATGTGCGGATCGGGTCGACCGAGGGGTTCGGGTGCTTTTTCCTCGCGCCGCAGCTCGCGCAGTTTCGCGCCGAGCATCCGCACGTGACGGTCGACCTGCTGCCGGTGCCGCATTTCGTCAACCTGCCCAAGCGCGAGGCGGACCTCGCGATCACGCTCGAGCGGCCCGAGCGCGGGCCTTACGTGGTCACGAAGCTGTGCGATTACCAGTTGCGGCTCTACGCGACGCGCGACTATCTCGCGAACCATCCACCGATCACCTGTACCGACGATCTCGCGGAGCACGCGTTCATCAGCTATGTCGACGATCTCGCGTTCAGCAACGAGCTGCTGTACCTCGACCGGGCGGTGCCGGGCGCGACGGCCGGGCTGCGCACGACGAGCGTGATCGCGCAGTATTTCGCGGCGCTGCAGGGCGGCGGGCTCGCGATCCTGCCGTGCTTCATGGCGGCCACGCAGCCGGCGCTGGTGGCCGTGCTGCCGGACGACGTGGTCGTCACGCGGTGCTTCTGGCTGACGTGCCGCGAGGACCTGCGCAAGCTGCGGCGCGTGACCGCGCTGTGGGATTACCTGCGCGCGGCGGCGGACGCGAATCGCGCGCTGCTGTCGGGCGAATCGGGGACGCTGAGATTCGTCGGCGAGCCGGCCTGACGGAATGGCGGGCGGGGCGGTGACGAACGAGTTGATCTGAATTGAAAAAATGGCCGACGAAGATCCGGCCGGTTATCGGGGGAAAGGCAGATGGCGTTGACGCAGGCGGGCAAGGTGTTCGTGGTCTGTGTGGCGGTATTCGGCGTGGCCGCGTACTGGCTCGCGTCGCGCATGGTGCGCCGCCAGACCGGCGGCGCGCGCGGGGCGGGCGGCGCGGTCGCCTTCTGGTGGCTCGTGTGCTTTTGCCTGGTGTCGCTGTTTTTCCCGTTCGCGTACTGGATCGGCGACGAACTCTACGCACTGGCGGTGTCGCCGAAATACGAGGCGACCGTCGTGTCCTACCAGTCCGAGTGGGACACCTGCGAGCGACGCGACAGCAGCGGGCGCACCGAACGATATCGGTGCATCAAGTACACGTCGATCCTGGAAGCCGTGATGCCGGATGGCGAGCGGGTCGTGCTGCCGGGCAACATCCGATCCGGCGGCGTGCCGGAGATCGGCGAGAAGATCGATGTCGTGTTGCCGGCCGGGGCTACCCAGTTGCATGAACGCAGCGTGCGCAGTGTCGGCCTGCTGGCCGGCGGCGCGCTGATGGTCGCGATCATCGGGTATTTCGTCTACCTGATCGCGGCGTACGGTGCGGGGAAGAACATCGACGGTGCGGCCCGATTCGGCGTGGCCGTGGTGATGAACGCGCTCGTGCCGCTCGGTGCGCTGCTGATGGAAATCGCGTTCCTGAGCGTGCCGTACCGCTACTGGGTGCGGGGGAATCCCGAACAGTGGCCGGTGTGGGTGCTGGCGCTTGGCCTGCTGTTCGCGCTGGCGCTGCTGCCGTTGCTGCTCATCTACGCGCGAACCGCGTGGCGTGCCGTCGTGAAGTGACGAATGCGGCGGGGCGGTTGTGTCATCATGCCCGCACCGGCAACCGCCAGGAGACGGTCGTGGAAATTCATTCGCAGTGGACGTTCGATTGCCGGCCCGAGCATGTCTGGCCGCATTTCCTCCATGCCCGGATGGACGACACGCGGCCGTTGCTGTTCCGCCTCGGCGTGCCGAAGCCGGTCAGCTGCCGCGTGCTCGAAGGCGTGCCGGCCGTCGGCAACACGCGGCAGTGCACGACCGATCGCGGCACCATCGACCAACGGATTCTCGTTCTCGACGAGCATCGCCGGCTGCGTTACCGGATGGTGGCGTCGACGGTGTGGTGTCGCGACTGGGTCGGCCTGCTTGAGGACGAATTCACGCTGACACCGGTGGAAGGCGGCAGGACGCGCGTCGAACGGCGCACCGTGTTCAGCGCGCGTGGCCTCTTCAGGCCGGTTCGGCAGATCGGGTTGTGGCTCGCGTTGCGGCAGGCGCACCGGTATGCGGCCCGCAACTGGCGGCGTCTCGCGATGGCGGCGCAGGGGCGGGCGGGTGCGATGGAGGCGGTGCGCTAGGTCTTGGGCACGGGCGCGTAATAGATTTGCCCGACATCCGTGTCGCGCACCTGGCCGTTGCGTTCGGCCTCGGTGCGCGTAGCCAGGAAATCGACCGTGCACAGATCCGGGCGGCCCAGCGCCTTCAGGATGCCCGACGTGCGCCACGCCGGCAGCCAGTCGGCCCACGACAACCGCACGCCCAGGAGCAGCGCGAGCATGACGCCGATCGCGGCCGGCCCGCCCAGCAGCATGGCCAGGTCGGCACCCAGGTCGGAAAAGCCGTCGTCGCCGGTCCAGAGCAGCACGATCATCATCGGGATGACAAAGCAGTTCATGCCGATGAACATCCATTTCCACGCCAGCCAGATGTCGTGCGTCAGGCCGGCCAGCCCCGTGTCGCTGCACGTGTGATCCATGACCGTGCGGCGCCGGTCCGGCGACGACAGCGCAAACAGGCGGCCGCGGCGATCGACCACGGCAACCACGTCGTCGCCGACGTCGAAGCACTGCCCGCCGAGGAACCCGCGGTACGACGCGCCGCCGATTTCGATTTCCACCGGTAGCTTCGCGAACAGGATCCTGCCGTTCTTCCCCACGGTCACGAACGCGTTTGCCGACGCGAAGGTCCTGGTTTCGCGCAGGTTCGCGTACGACCATGTCGCCGGATGCTCGACCTTGTCGGCCGCGGCGTTCAACTCGGCCAGGACGAGATCCTCGTCGGCTTGCCGAAACACCAGGGCATTGGCCGCGGCCCCGTTGCCGGTGAGTGCCGCGAGGATCGGCACCAGGGTGTGCGTGAACCAGTAGCCGAGCGATTTCTTGCGGGCTTCGGGGTCGACGGGCGGCACCTGACGGCTTCCGGCGCTGCCCTGGTCGGGGCGCTCGAGAAAGCGCATCGCGGTCAGTTTGCCTTCTACGAGACGCAGGGGTGACGACATCAGGGCAGGCCGCTGCAATGGGACAAGGTTTGCGGAGTCTACCAGTCGTCTGTCGGCGCGTTTGTCCTGCTTGACGCGCCGCTCCACCGGCCCCGCATCGTGGCCGCCAGCGCCACGCTCGCGCTCCCTGACCCGGAGGCCTTCAACCCGGGCAGCCCAGCCGGTCCGCGAGTTCGTTCAGGTCCTTGACGTCGAAGTCCCACTGATCAACGGCTCGCAGGTCGGTCGTCTGGCCGGGCCCGTGTTCGGTCGGCCGCAGCACGAACGCGGTCGACAGCCCCTGCCGGCGTGCGGCCGCGAGATCGCCGTTGTGCGCGGCGACCAGGCACAGCTCGGCCGGCTCGATGCCGAGAATCTCGACGGTATCGCTGTACACCTGCGGCGACGGCTTGTACGCGCGCACGACTTCCGCGCCGAGGATCGCATCCCACGGCAGCCCCGCGCGTTTCGCGACGTCGACCATCAGCCGGATGTTGCCGTTCGACAGCGGCGCGATGATGAAGCGTCGCTTCAGCCGCTGCAGCGCCGCGACGGCGTCGGGCCACGGGTCGAGGCTGTGCCACGCGAGGTTGAGTGCGTCGATGTCGGCGTCGGGCACGTCGACGATTCCGTAGCGGTCGAGCGTGCGCACGAGGTTCTCGCGATGCAGGACGTCGAGCCGCACGTAGCGGCGGCGCCCGCTGCGGATTTCTTCCATCGACGGCGAATATTCGGCCCGCCACGTATCGGCGAATTCGAACGGGTCGAGTGCGGGTGCGTGGCGATCGAGGAACGCGGCGGCGCCGCGTGCGACGCCGCTTCTCCAGTCGACGATCGTTCCGAATACATCGAAAACGAGCGCCTTGATTTCGGCAGGGTTCGTCATGGTGATCCTTTGAAGGTCAATCGATGAGGGTACACATCGCCGTGCCGCGCGCGATGCGCGGCGCCGGAGCCATCGACATTGAATCACGGATACGAAAACGCGGCCTGCCGGCCGCGATGCAGTCCGGCCGCGCCGGAACGGAGAAGCAGGGCAACGGCGCGCGCCGACGGCCGGACACGCCGGCCGCCGCGCGTGCCGTGCCGGTCAGCTCTTGTCGTAAGAGAACTGGATGCCCGCGGTGCCGCCGGTTTCGATGAACAGGTTGATGAATGCCGGCACGGTGGCGCTGCGCGCCCAGTCGCGCTGCAGTTCGCAGAACAGCTGCGCGACGCTGATCATCTGGCCGCCGGCCTGCTCGATGCGGCGCAGCGCGGCTTCGTGCGCGGCGACCGACGTGCCGCCGACCGCATCGACGACCACGTACACCTCATAACCGGCCTTCAGCGCGTCGAGCGCCGGGAACGTCAGGCACGCTTCGGTCCACAGCGCGGTCATGATCAGTTTCTTGCGGCCGGTCGCTTCGACGGCCTTGCGGAATTCGACGTCCTCCCACGAGTTGATGCTGGTGCGGTCGTAGGTCGGATAACCTTCGAGCGCCGCGCGCAACTGCGGGATCGGCGGCTTGTTCAGGCCCGTCTTCACGTTCACGGTCGAGTGGACGATCGGCAGGTTGTACGCGACGGCCGCCTTCGACGCGCCGACGATGTTGTTGATCAGCAGCTGGCGATCCATCGACGCGATGGAGTTCACCTGGACCGGCTGGTAATCGATGACGATGAACGCCGCGTTCTGCGGGGTGAGCAGGTGGTCGTTCGCGGGGTCGCGAACCGGTTCGCTTGCCATGGTTGTCTCCAGTGACGGTGCGGGAAGTGAGGGGGTAAGTCCAGGTCCAGTGAACCGTCGGGTCCTGCGAAGGAGCCGGTCGAGAAAATTCCCGGCTGCCGCGACACGCTCGATCCACGCTGAAACAGGATGCTAGGCGTGCAACAACCGGCGTTCCAGTCCCTTAAAATGCCGTCAGTGTTCTATGGGTGGAACAATCATGGATGACCTGAACGACCTCTACTATTTCGTGAAGGTGGTCGAACACGGCGGGTTCACGCAGGCCGGGCGCGCGCTGGACGTGCCGAAATCGACACTGAGCCGGCGCATCGCCGCGCTGGAAGCGAAGTACGACGTGCGGCTGCTGCAGCGTACGACGCGTCATTTCACCGTCACGGAAACCGGACGCGAATTCCATGAGCGCTGCCTCGCGGTGCTGGTCGAGGCCGACGCCGCGCGCGAGGTGATCGAGCGCCGGCATGCGGAGCCGCGCGGTGTCGTCCGCGTCAGTTGCCCGACCGCGCTTCTCGAATATCGCGTGAGCGAACTGGTCGCGCGCTTCATGGCGATTCATCCGCAGGTGCAGGTGCATCTCGAGGCGACGAACCGCCGCGTCGACCTGCTGAGCGAAGGGTTCGACCTCGCGCTGCGGGTGCGCTTCCCGCCGCTGGAGGACAGCGATCTCGTGATGCGCGTGCTCGCCGACAGCCCGCAGCGGCTGGTGGCCGCACCGCACTGGCTGGACGGGCGCGCGCCGCTGTCGGACCCGGCCGGGCTGGCCGGCGCGCCGAGTCTCGACTGGGGGCCGGCGCGGCATCACGTGTGGCAGCTGGTCGGGCCGAACGGCGAGCATGCGCAGTTGCGCCATCATCCGCGCTTCGTCACGGACGACATGCACGCGTTGCGCGATGCGGCGATTCACGGCGTCGGCATCGTGCAGTTGCCGTGCATGGTCGTCGAGGACGACCTGCGCGACGGCACGCTGGTCGACGTGCTGCCCGGCTGGGCGCCGAAGGGCGGCGTGGTGCACGCGGTGTTTCCGTCGCGGCGCGGGCTGCTGCCGCGCGTGCGGCTGCTGATCGATTTCCTGGCCGAACACATCCGGAAGGATTGACGCTTGCACAGGCGCCGCGCTGCAAGCCTGGCCGGCGCGTGTGCGGGCCCGATGCCCGATGCATCGGCGCCGGGCGCGGCGCCCGGAGCGTGGCGGTCGCGGCTGCCACCAACGCATCGAAGGCGATCACGCGCACGGATCCCCGCGCGGACGATCGAACGCGAACGGAGCCGGTGCGCCGCCGCAATCTGACGAATGGCTTTCGAACACGGCCCGCATGGCGCACGGCCTTGCCCGGAGCGGTCGCGCCGCGCGCAGGTCTTCCGGCGGATTGACTGCCGGCCGGACATGCCGCATCGACCGCGTGTAACCCCTGATGCGCATGGACGCCCGGGTTGCCACGGATTGGTGTTAAATGTATTTCGGCGCGCGTTGGCACCGCGTGCAATACGGGGCGCACCGGGCATCGGCGTATACCCGGAGCGAAAAACGGCACGAAGGATCGAAAACGAATCGGGCGCATCAGACCCGATCGGACAGACGGCAGGATTCATCTTGAATACCGAACCGCAAAGTTCTCGTTACAGTCTCGGGCTCGCGGCGGAAGTGCTCGCGTCCGAGCAAAGCGTGCTGAGGCTGATCACGCGCAACACACCGCTGCCGGAGCTGCTCGTCGAAGTCTGCCGGCGCGCCGAGGCTTTGCTCGGCGACGGTGCGTCGTGCACGATCCTGCTGCTCGATATCGACGGCGTGCACGTGCATGTCGGCGCCGCGCCGTCGCTGCCCCGACAGTACAGCGCGGCGATCGAAGGCGCGACGATCGGGCCGGTGGCCGGCTCGTGCGGCACGGCGATGTACCTGCGCCGGATGGTCGTCGTCGAAGACATCGAAACCGATCCCCTGTGGGCCGACTATCGTGCGGTTGCGCTGCCGCTGGGCCTGCGCGCGTGCTGGTCGGTGCCGTTCCTCGACGACGCGGGCGCCGTGCTGGGCGCGTTCGCCGTCTATCACCGCATGCCGCGCCGACCGAGCGACGAGGAAACCGAACTGCTGCGCGACATCGGCAACAGCGTCGGCCTCGCGGTGCACCAGGACCGGATCGCGCGACAGCTCGCGCGCAGCGAGGAACATCACAGGCTCGTGGTCAACAGCCTGAACGAAGGGATCCTCGTCGTGTCGCGCGATGGCGTCGTGGTCGCGAGCAACCCGAGTGCGAACCGGATGATGCGCGTGAAGGGCGACCTCGTCGGCCGCAGGCTGTCGACGGTGATCCTGCGCAAGCTGCGCGAGGACGGCACGCCGATCGCGCCCGACGACTGGCCGAGCCGGCGCGCGCTCGAAACGGCCACGCCGATGCTCGACTACACGGTCGGTTTCGGCCTGGCGGACGGCGACACCATCTGGGTGCGCGGCAACGCGGTGCCGATCGTGAGGCCCGGCGAAACGCAGGCCGACTCGGTGCTCGTTTCATTCAACGACATCGGCCCCGTGCGCGAAGCGCAGCAGCAACTGCGCTACCTGGCGACCCGCGATGCGCTGACGGGCCTCTACAACCGCCGCTGGCTCGGCGACCGCATGCGCGAGCTGTTCGGCGGCCACGATGCGGCGGGCGGGCCCGCGCGCGTCGCGATCCTGTTCATCGATCTCGTCGGCTTCAAGAAGGTCAACGACACGGCCGGCCACGACGCGGGCGACGCGCTGCTGCGCAGCGTCGCGGCGCGGCTCGCGGCGTGCGGAGGCGGGCAGCATGCGCTCACGCGCGTCGGCGGCGACGAGTTCGTGATCCTCGTCGACGACTGCGACGATCCCGACAAGCTCGCGGTGCTCGCGCGCGAGGTGATCGACGCGATCGCGAAGCCGTTCGCGATCGCGAACAACGAATACTGGCTCGGCGTGTCGATCGGGATCAGCGTCGCGCCGCGCGACGGCGACGATGCCGTCACGCTGATGCGCAACGCGGATTCGGCGATGTACGACGCGAAGCAGCGCGGCCGCAACCACTTCACGTTCTTCACCGCGCAGCTCAACCTGCGGCTGCAGCGCCGCTTCGCGATCGAGCAGTCGCTGCGGCGCGCGCTCGCGTCGGACATGCTGCGGCTCGCGTATCAGCCCGTCGTCGACGCGCGCAGCGGCCGCACCGTCGGCGCCGAGGCACTGCTGCGCTGGACGAGCCCCGAGCTCGGGCCGATGTCGCCGGCGGAGTTCATTCCGGTTGCGGAAGATACGGGGCAGATCGTCGCGATCGGCCAGTGGGTGCTCGAAACCGCGTGTCGGCAGGCGGCCGAATGGCGCCGCACGATCGCGCCCGACCTGGTGCTGGCCGTCAACCTGTCGCCGCGGCAGTTCCACGAAGGCCTCGTCGAGTCGGTCGGTCGCTGCCTCGCGCAGACGCGGCTCGATCCGTCCGCGCTCGAGCTCGAGATTACAGAAGGACTGCTGATGAACGACACGGACACCGTGCTGCCGATGCTCGAGGCGCTCACGGACATGAACGTGCGCATCTCGGTCGACGATTTCGGCACCGGCTATTCGTCGCTCGCGTACCTGAAGCGCTTTCCGCTGCACAACCTGAAGGTCGACCGCTCGTTCGTGTCGGGCGTGCCCGATCATCACGATTCGGTGGCGATCACGCAGGCCGTCGTCGCGATGGCGCATTCGCTCGGGATGAAGGTCACGGCCGAAGGGGTCGAGACGCAGGCGCAGTCGTGGTTCCTGCAGCAGATCGGCTGCGACATGCAGCAGGGCTACCTGTTCAGCCGCCCGCTGGACCCGAGCGACTACGCGCGCCGGCTCGGCGCCGCGTGAGCGAGGCGCCGAGCCGGCGTTCGGTGTTCAGTCGGCGCGTGGCGCACCGAAGCCGCCGGGGACGGGCGGTGTCGGCGTCGCGTCGATCTCGACGCGGTTCTTGCCCTCGTGCTTCGCGCGATAGAGCGCGCGGTCGGCCGCTTCGATCAGCACGGTCGTCGGCAGGCCCGGCGTCGGCACGATGGTCGCGCCGCCGATGCTGATCGTCACGGTGTCGCCCGTCGACGAATGCGCATGCTGGAGCCGCAGCGCCTCGACCGCGAGGCGGATCTTTTCGCCGAGCAGCCGCGCGGCACCCGGCGACGTGGCCGGCATCACGACCGCGAATTCCTCGCCGCCGAAACGCGCGGCGAGATCCCCCGACTGGCCGAGACAGCGCTCGATGGTCGACGCGATCTGCTTGAGTACGCTGTCGCCCGACACGTGGCCGTACGTGTCGTTGTACAGCTTGAAATTGTCGACGTCGATCATCAGCAGCGACAGCTCGCTGCGCTCGCGCGTGCCTCGCCGCCATTCGGCGGCGAGGTATTCGTCGAGATAGCGCCGGTTCGACAGCCCGGTGAGGCCGTCCGAATGCGTGAGGCGCCGCAGCTCGAGATTGGCTTCGAGCAACTGCTGCTGCGATTGCCGCAGCGCGCGATAGGCCTCGTCGCGCTGCAGCAGGTTCATGTACGAGCGCGAGTGATAGCGCACGCGCGCGACGAGCTCGATGCGGTCGGGCAGCTTCACGAGGTAGTCGTTCGCGCCGGCCGCGAAGGCGGCGCTCTTGATCACGGGCTCTTCCTGCGTCGACAGCACGATGATCGGCACGTCGCGCGTCGCCGGATTCGTCCGGTACGCCTTCACGAGGCTCAGACCGTCGGTGCCGGGCATCACGAGGTCCTGCAGGATCACGGTCGGCCGCGTCTCGATCGCGGTGGCCATCGCGTCGTCCGAACGCGGGCAATAGTGGAAATCGATGCCTTCCTCGTCGACGAGCGCGCGCCGCACGGCTTCCGCGACGATCGTCTGGTCGTCGACCAGCAGCACCATCGCCGGCACGTCGGCGGGCGGCACGTAGGGGCCGCCTGGCGGGTGAGTCGGGTCAATGGTCATGGTCGATGCGGGTTGTTGCGAGGGCAGGCATGGGTGTTGCAAGTGTTCATCGGGCTTCAGATCCGTGCGAGCGCCGCCAGCTCGCCCGCGATGCGTCCGAGCGGCAGGATCGCGCGCGCCGCGCCGAGCGTCGCGGCCGCCTTCGGCATGCCGTAGACGGCGCTCGTCGCCTCGTCCTGCGCGATCGTATGGTAGCCCTTCATCCGCAGCGCCTTCAGGCCGATCGCGCCGTCGCGGCCCATCCCCGTGAGCAGCACGCCGATCACGCGGCCGGGCCAGTGCTCGGTCAGGCTGTTGAAGAACACGTCGACCGACGGGCGATACGGCGTGGCGGCCGGCTCGCGCGTGTATTCGAGCGTGCCGGCGCGCGTGATGCGCAGGTGGTCGTCGGTCGCGGCGAGCAGCGCGACGCCCGGCTGCGGGCGGTCGCCTTCGCGCGCGACGCGCACGGCGAGCGACGTCTGGCCGTCGAGCCATTGCGCCATGCCTTCGGCGAACGCGCGGTCGACGTGCTGCACGATCACGATCGGTGCGTTGAAATCGGCCGGCAGGCCGCCGAGGACCGACGCGAGCGCGCCGGGGCCGCCGGCCGATGCGCCGATCGCGATCA
>NZ_LDVA01000026.1:0-18307 GCF_050768715.1 Burkholderia sp. ZZQ-2
GGCCTCGATCTCGTCGACGATCTGCTTCATCTGCGGCGTCTTCTCATACTTCGTCCACAGCGGCTGCATCGCCTTCACGAACGCCGCGCGATCGATCTGCGCGGCCGGCAGGACCTTCGCGCCGCCCTTCGTCACCGTCTGCTGCGCGGACGCCTCGCGCGCGGTCCACAGCTTCTGGTAGTACGGCACCGAATCGGCCGCGGCCTTCCTGATCGCCGCCTGCTCCTGCGGCGACAGCGTGTCCCAGACCTTCTTCGAGAACACCAGCACTTCCGGCGTCATCGCGTGCTGCGTCTCCGAGTAGTCGGGCGCCACTTCGTAGTGCTTGGTTTCCTCGTACGACGGCATGTTGTTTTCGGCCGCGTCGACGAGGCCCGTCTTCAGCCCCGTGTACACCTCGGCGAACGGCATCGGCGTCGGCGTGCCGCCCATCGCCTTGATCTCGTCGACCATCAGGTCGGACGGTTGCACGCGCACCTTCAGCCCCTTCATGTCGGCCGGCGAGCGCACCGGGCGCTTCGCGTAGATCGAGCGCGCGCCGCTCTCGTAGAACGTCAGCGCGATCATCCCCTTCGCGGTGAACGCGTCCAGGATCTTCTGGCCGGCCGGGCCGTACATCGCCTTGCGGAAATGATCGACGTCGCGGAACAGGAACGGGAACGACGGGATCAGCGATTCCGGCACGATCTCGTTGAACGACGCACCGTTCACGCGCGCCATGTCGATCGCGCCGATCCGCACCTGGTCGACCGTGTCCTTCTCCGAGCCGAGCGCGCTGTTGCCGAACACCTTGATCGAATCCTTGCCGCCCGTCTGCTTCGACAGTTCGTCGCCCATGAACTTCACGGCCATGTTGGTCGGGAAGTTGTCGCCATGCACGTCCGCCGAGCGGAACACGCGCGCCTGGGCGGACATCGCGAAGCCGGCCAGCAGCGCAACGGCCAGGGCGGTACGGGAGCGGGTGAATCGGTGCTTCATCGTCAGTCTCCTTGATGGTTGTACTCGTTGTCGCGCGGCGATCGGCCGGCATGCGCACGCTTCGACGCCGTGCTCGCCGACCGCAGAGTCATACGTCGTATGACGTGTTGACGCGAATGTACGTCGGTTAATCGTTTAACTCACTTGGTGCATACCCGTAGAACCGCATCCACGATGGGTTTGCAGCGAATTTCTGGGAATCGTATTCTCTGTTTAGGCGACGCTATGCGAAACGTTTTCCGGAAGCGGGTTCGCATTTGCGCCGAGCGGCTGGTTGATTGCCGTGGCCGACAGGGGAAATCGATCGATCGCTTCGCTTTCGATTGTCATAGGATGACTGATCTCGATGCGTGTGCGTCGGCGCAATGTCATGCGCACGCGCCGCCGGCGGCGCGATTCAGGAAGGAAAGAACGAGGGGGAAAGCGTGCAACGACAGGCGCGCTCGCCTGCCGTTGCCGTCATGTCTGCATGACCAGCGACGTCAGTTGCGCCGCGCGCGCCACGGCCGTCTTCGCGTAGATCGACTTGATCTGCGTGCGGATCGTGCCGATCGACACGCCGCGCAGCCCCGCGCATTCCTGCGGCGACAGCCCGTCGCAGCACAGCAGCACGGCGAGATCGGCCTCGGCCGACGACAGCCCGTAGAACACGCGCAGCCGCTGCGCGCGGGCCGACGGCGAACGCAGGTCGGCGGCCGTCATCAGCGTCGCGACGCCCGGCCGCTCGCGCATCAGGCGCGACTGCTCGGGCACCGGCATCAAGGCCAGCGGCAGCGGTTCGCCCGTCGCGCGCCGCAACAACAGCCCGCCGCGCGCGTACGCGTGCCGCCAATGCACATCGTCGACGCAGCCTTCCGGCGCGAAACGCCCGTTCACCACCCGCAACGCCGGCTCCGCCGCGATCAGCTGATCGGCCGCGCGATTCGTATAGCGCAATTCGCGCTGCGCGCCGAGCAGGAAGACCGGCACCGGAATCGCATCGAGCGCCGATTCGGCCGCGGCCACACGCGCCTCGAGCTCGCCGATCCGCGCCTGGATCTGCAGCGCGCGGCTGATGTGCATTCCCATGTTTTCGATCGCGCGGCGCTGATCGTCGGACAGCCCCTGAGATTCGAGGCCGCCCTGGACACTGAGGAATGCGCCCGAACCCTCGCTGCGATGGATGTACAGGCCCGAGATGCTGCCGATCCCAAAAGGGTGAAGGAACTCCTGATAGAACTCGCTGTGCGCGCGCTGGTGCGCGGACAGGTGCTTGACGTCCTCGAACCAGCGGCCCGCCGGCCAGTTGCCGGCGACCGGCACGACCGGGTCGTACCGATAGAACTCGGTGTTGTACGTGTGATAACACGCGGCGACCCATGACGCGTCGTCACCCGCCGCCTTCTCGATCGCCGGCACCCGCGCCGCGTCGTCGAACGACAGCAGCGTGACCATGCGCACGCCGACCCACGATCTCAGCCCGTCCAGCACCGTTTCCCAGCGTTGATCGCCCAGTGCCGCGGCATAGACGTCATCGATCCATGCCGATGGAATCAACCCGTTCATTTGCATCTGGCTACCCCGCGCCGTGCGTTTTTATCGAACGTCTCCTGCGCATCTTAGTCAATTGACGCCAACGTTTGAATCACTCGTTCGCATTTGGTCGAAATACGACGTTTGTTACCGTTTATCGTCAGACGTAATGGGCGTTTTCCGGCGTTTCGGCTCAATCGAATCCGGCGCACGCAGGGTGGCGCGCTTTTCTTCCGGAGCGCGGTATGCCATGATGCGGCGCATGACGATTCGAAACACCACGCTCTCGCTGCACCATCACCACGGACGCCCCCTGTTGCGCCGTGGCTCGTTTCGCATCTAGCAATTGCATCGGGTGAATGCCCGATCAAGACGACAACCAAGGCGCCTGCGGCGCCTTTTTTGTTTTTTGCCGCCTTAAAAACCTGCTGCGCCGATCAATCGATACCGTACGGAGTGTTTTCAATGCAACAGCCCTGGAAAGAAATCGCCTTGTCGGATTTGCCGCTGCGCGAGGACCTCCGGTTGCAGCACGCGTACGGGGCGCCGCAGCTCGACGTGCCGGTCTGCCTGAACGTCAACGAGAATCCCTATCCGCCGTCGCCCGCGCTCGTCGAGCGCATCGCGACCGCGGTGGCCGACGCCGCGCGCGCGGCGAACCGCTATCCCGATCGCGACTTTGCCGGGCTGCGATCGCATCTGGCGGCGTATCTGACGCACGACACCGGCGTGACGGTCGACGCAGCGGGCATCTGGGCCGCCAACGGCTCGAATGAGGTGATCCAGCAGATCCTGCAGGCATTCGGCGGCCCGGGGCGATCGGCGCTGGCCTTTACGCCCGCGTATCCCATGTATGACGAATACTGCCGCACGACTTTCACGCGCCTCCATACGTTGCCGCGCACCGGGGATTTCGCGCTGGACGTGGATCAGGCGCTCGACGGTATCCGCGCGCACCAGCCGGGCGTGGTGCTGCTGACGTCGCCGAACAACCCGACCGGAACCGCGCTGCCGGTCGGCGATATTCGCGCCATCCTCGACGTCGCGCCGGGCGTGGTCGTCGTCGACGAAGCCTATGCGGAGTTCCGGCGTCACGGCGTACCCAGCGCGGTGACGCTGCTACCGGATCATCCGCGGCTCATCGTGACCCGCACGTTGAGCAAGGCATTCAAGTTCGCGGGCGGCCGCGTCGGGTATTGCGCGTGCGCGCCCGCGATCGTGCAGGCGCTGAAGCTGGTTCGATTGCCCTACCACCTGTCCGCCTTCACCCAGGCGGCGGCCTGCGCGGCGCTGGTCGCGCGCGACGAGATGCTGTCGCAAGTCGAGACGATCAAGGCCGAGCGCGATTCGACCGTCGGCTGGCTGCGCGGCCTGGGCCTCACGGTGGCCGATTCCGATGCGAACTTCGTGATGTTCGGCGAGTTTGCCGATCGGCACCGGATCTGGAGCGGCCTGCTGCGCCACGGCGTCCTGATTCGCGAATCGGGCCCGCCGGCGTATCTGCGCGTGTCCATCGGCACCGCTGCGGAGATGGCCGCATTCCGTGCGGCCCTGCTTGACGTGATGGCGGCCGGATAAGCGACCGGCCATCCGGTCGACGACGCGACGAAACACGTGCCGGCGCCGCATCCGACGATGTACTTACTTCATCGCCGCGAAGCGCATTTCCATCTCGTCGATCTTCGCGAGCACCGCTTCGCTGAGCTTTCTGATGTGGCGCGGCACATCGGGCGCCGACAGCAGCTCCTCGATTCGCCCGCGCCAGTAGCTCGGATGCCGCACACGCACCGCGCCCGACATCGACACATCGTCAGCGTTCTGTTCGCTGTCCAGGAGAGCCACCATTCTCTGGATGTGAGAGAGCTCTCGTTCCACATAGTCTCGTGCCAGCATATTGATTGAAATTCCCCGAAATACGACAGCAGGCCTTCCGTTATCAACGCGCCATCGTGCTGCGATGAAAGCGACTCACCGCACACATCGAACGCCATCGTAAGCAGAAGCTGTGTCAGTAGACTGCGTGGGCATGTGTTGATTTCGACTCGGAATGGCGGGCCTGCCCGCTTGTTCTGATGCCATCCGTCCCCGATGCCCTGTGGTCAATCGTAGGCTTACTGTCGGGCAATGGCATCTCCCAAAGTGGGGATGCCGTCCGATATTGGCGGGGGGATTTCCGGAAATCGCGGGGCGTCGGGAGGCGCGCATGCGGCGGCCGGCCGGGGATGAATTCTCGATCGGCCGGCTACTTGAATGGCGTGCACCGGCGCACCGCCGCCGGGCAGGCAAGGGGAGGATTTGCAGCGCGCATGAGCGTGGCCCGAGGTTCGTGTTCACGACGATTGCGGACAGGAACGTGTGACGTCCGTCGTACGTCGTACGCCGTGCGCGTCGACAACGTTTGCGCCTGCGTGACGCGCCATCGTGCGAGATTGTTTCGACACGGAGTGCGCGACGGCGCAGCCTACTTGCCCGGCTCGCCGCGCGCATTCACATCGCCGGTATCGAACGCCGCCCGACGCTTCGTCAAATCCTTTTGATCGGGCAACCTGTCGAAGTCCATCGGCGGGTGTTTTTTTGGGTATTGCAAGCGCTTGTCGGTAGTGACTCGCGTGTCGCGCGCGAATATCCGGATGTTTCGCGAAACGAACTACCCGCGAGATACAGCCCATCGGAATCAGATACCGGCATTGCCCTGCTTCAACCCGAAAATGAAATCCGCTTCCACCGATGCGCCTTTGGGCAATTGCAGCACGCCGACCGATGTCCGCGTATGAACACCGGCGTCGCCAAGCACCGCATACAACACATCGGATGCGCCGTCGGCAACTTCGCTTTGCATCGTGAAGCCGGGTGCACTTCGCACATACACGGTCATGCGCGGCACCGTCGCTATTACGTCAAGCGTGCCGCAGCGCGTTCTGATCAGCGAGAGCGCACGGAGTGCCGATACACCGGCAGCCCGGCGACCTTCATCGAGCGAAATGGATTCTCCCACTATGCCAACGAAATGCACCACTTCGCCGATCCGTGGAATCTGGCCTGCAATATAGGCCGTATTCCCGTCGACCAGAACGGGGGTGTACTTTCCGCCAATCCTGATTTCCTCGTCCGGATTGAAGCCGAATTCGGCGGCAATCTGAATCAGCTTCTCGTCTCTGTTCATCAGTGAATTCCCCGATACTTCATAAAAATGTAAAGAGTAGTTAAATCCCGATTGCTTGTCTTGAAGAAGAAAACCCGTGCGATCGGTCAACTTGACATGCTGGTGCCGTTAAAGATGCCCGGGTAATCCTCTACATCTTCGTCAATACGACACACTTATCAGGTGTTCGAAGCAGTCCTGCATCGCCATATTGACGAAAAAACACGTAGTCGATGAGAATTTCCTCAAAATTTTCCGTTGAAACCGCTATCATGTGAGTACTCAACCTGAAGAGCGATACATGGCAACGTACAAGGAACTGAAAGCCCAAATGGAAGCTTTGGCCGAGAAAGCCGAAGCTGCACGTGCCGCGGAATTCCAGGCGATCGTCGACGACATCCGCACCAAGGTTGCGGAATTCGGCATTACCGAAAAGGACATTTTCGGTAACCGTCGCGGCCGTCCGGCCAAGCAAGCGGCCGCCCCCGTGCAGGCAAAGTATCGCGACCCGAAGACCGGGGCAACCTGGTCGGGCCGCGGTCGCGCACCCGCATGGATCAAGGACGCGAAGAATCGCAATCGATTCCTGATCCAGGAATAAGATTCTCGACGCGTACCGGCGCGCGGTTTTGCGCGCCGTCCTGCTATTTGGGCATCGATACCGGCGGTATTCAACGACCGCGCCGGGTTGATGAAGCTTTGTCTCATTCGGCGCGCGGCGGCATGCTGCGCGCCGGATCGTATTCGGCCCCGCCCTCGCAATATTTCCTGATTCAACGTTCGTAATAGATCGCAAGCCAGACGGTTTGCGTTTCTTCGTGCGTCCACGCTACGCGATGGCGGCAATGCGGCTCGATCAGCACGTAGTCGCCGGGATGCATTTCATGGCGCGTCGGGCCTTCTTCGAATTCGAGCACCGCCGCCCCCGACAACAGCACGACCCATTCGGCGCGTGCGTCGTCATACCAAAAACCGTCCGGGCTCGTGTGGCCCATCGATACGATTCGCTCGACGTTCAGACGCTGGCCCGTGACAAGGAGGTCGATTTTTTCGTCCTCCTCGCGCCGGCCATCGGCGGTGAACAGGTTGCCGGTTTGAAGTTGCATGGGTTGGCCTCGTCGGCGGTATTGGATGGGCGCCAGGGTTGACGGTGGCGGGAAATGTTCACTGTAGCCCAACGGATGCGATTGGAACCGGCTCGTTTCGCTGGAAGAAGACGATGGTGGTGCCTATTTCCCTGATCGGCCGACAAGAGTCGATCATCGTCCTTTTCTCAATGGCCGCTGTTGGGAGACATCGCGTCGAGCAGACGGCGGGTTTGGTTCGCGATCGTGTTGGAGTCCTTGGTCTTGCCGACCGCCGATGCGTTTTTACCGCTACACGAAAGCACGTTACGCCCTGGAAACGTAGCGCACTGGACATCCGAAGGTCGCTACGCTACAGAATCCGAATGCCCCGTTCGAGTTGCTTTCCCTGACCGTCAAAACGAAAGAGGAGCGAAGCAGACAGCGAAAATTGATACTGCTTCCGAGTCGGCTGCACGCTTCGCCGCATCTTTCGATGCCGGCAATACGCTCGGCCGGTTCATCGCTGGATCGCGTCCGTCGGCCTGGACGATACCTCGGCATCGAGGTTGACGATGCGCTTGAGATGGCGGAACTAACGGAGACCTGACCCAACGGCCGGCGAGCGATCGTTTGCCGGCCGCAAGCGGCCATTGGCTCATCCAAAGCAAACGGCCGCTTCCCGTCGGGATGCGGCCGTTCCTGGCGGTAACTGTCACGTTACGCAAATCGTTGGGTTTAGCCGGTCGTTCAAGCCATTGGGTCGATCACGCGAGCCAGGTTTTGATCGATGCGGTCATTGGCACGCTGATCGTCGACACTGAACTTGCCGTGCTGTTCATCGGATGCGGGAGATCCGTCGGATTGCAGACGTCTGCCCGTAAAGGCTCACGAGAACCGCAGCCCGCCAGTGCTACGTATGGTCACGTACCGTAGACAAAAGCCACCGCGCGTTAATCCGTCGCCGGAATCCACGAGGCCGTCACCGCCTCGCTTGCGCGGAACGCGGGAAACTTCGCGCCGAGCTCCGCGATCGTGTGGATGTCGTTCTTCACGAGATCATCGCGCGTGATCAGCGTCGGCTTGACGACGATCCGCCGGCCCGGATCTTGCCCCGCGACGAGCAGCGCGGCGGCCCGCACCGACACCGCGCCGACGACCGCGGGATTCGTCGCGGCCGTCGCGACCCATGCGCTGCCGGGCGCGCGAATCGCCTCGATATCGGCGGTCGAAATGTCGGCGCTATAGATGCGCAACTTCGACGCCAGCTTCGCCTCGTCGGCCGCGAGCTTCGCACCGCGCGCGAATTCGTCGTAAGGCGCGAACACCACACGGATGTCGGGATGCGCGCGATAGGCGGCCGCGGCCTGGTTCGCGACCGATTGCGCGATCGGATTGTCGACGGTGCCCCAGCGCGCCTGCTCGCGCACCTTCGGATGCGCGCGCTTGAAGTCCCGCCACGCGGCGTCGCGCCGGTCGAGCGGCGCGAACCCGGCAACGTACACGTAGCCGGCCGAGAACGCATCGCCGTTGTCCTTCACCGCCTGGTCGAGCAGCAGGTTCGCGAGGTCGCGATCGCTCTGCTCGATCTGCGGCACCTTCGGGTTACCGAGGTCGACATCGAACGCGACGACCTTGATGCCCTTGTCCAGCGCGCGCTGCACGACGTCCTTCAGTGATTCGGGGAGCCCGTGGTTGACGATGATCGCCGACACACCGACGCTGATCGCCTGCTGGATCTGCTCGCGCTGCTCGGTTGCGTCCTGGCGGCCCTCGTAGATGCGCAGGTCGATACCGAGCGCCTTCGCCTGCTTCTGCGCGCCGGCCTCGTATGCCTGGAAGAAATCGCCGGTCGACAGGTAGTTGACGAGCGCGACCTTCACTCCGCCCTTGTCGAACGGCGCGGGTGCGCCTTTGAGCGGGCCGGCATGCGATGCGGGCACGGTCAACGCGGCAACGGACAGGAGCGCGAGCGCGCGGATCATCCGGACGGGGCGCAACGGACGGCGAAACGGGAATCGCATGCGGGTCTTCCTTGGCTGGTGTCGGTATCCGGAAAATCTATCAGCGCGGCGAACCGCTTCAAACCGAGCGATTCGGCAATCGATATTCCTTCGGATGGCAAATCGTTGAAGCCGACCGCGTCGCGCCTGGCACAAGCATTCGAGCACGCGTGTGATATGCGTAGCAGGAATCGATGGTTAGCGCGCGGGAGCGTTGTCATTAGAGTCGCAAAGTTCAGCTCCCTCTTTTTTTCAGCGCCCATCGACGCCATGACCCGTCCCGCCCGAACCCGTCGCACCTTTGCCGCCGCCCTGCTGACGCTCGCCGCCGTCGCCGCGCTCTCCCCTGCCCGCGCGCAAAGCGATGCAGCGGCAAGTAACGCCGCCGTGCCGTCGCTGAAAGGCAAGCGCATCGGCATCACGGCGATCGGCACCGATCATTACTGGGACCTGAAGGCATACCAGGGGGCGATCGACGAAGTGAAGCGGCTCGGCGGAACGCCGATCGCACTCGACGCCGGCCGCAACGACAACCGCCAGATCGCGCAGATCCAGACGCTGATCGCGCAGAAGCCCGATGCGATCATCGAGCAGCTCGGCACGGCGAGCGTGCTCGAACCGTGGCTGCAAAAGATCCGGCAGGCCGGCATTCCGCTGTTCACGATCGACACGGCCTCGCCGTCGAGCCTCAACGTCACGACCTCGGACAACTTCTTCATCGGCGAGCAACTCGCGCTGAAGCTCGTCAACGACATCCACGGCGAAGGCAACATTCTCGTGTTCAACGGCTTCTACGGCGTGCCGGTGTGCGCGATCCGCTATGACCAGTTGAAGGCGGTGCTCAAGTACTACCCGAAGGTGAAGATCCTGCAGCCCGAGTTGCGCGACGTGATTCCGAACACCGTGCAGAGCGCGTATGCGCAGGTCAGCCAGTTGCTCGCGAAATACCCGAAGGGGCAGATCGCCGCGATCTGGGCCGCGTGGGACGTGCCGCAAGTCGGCGCGACGCAGGCCGTCGACGCCGCGCGCCGCAGCGAGATCAGGACCTATGCGGTGGACGGCAGCCCCGATGTCGTCGCGCTCGTGAAAGATCCGAAATCGAGCGCGGCGGCCGTGGTCGCGCAACAACCCGCGCTGATCGGCAAGACCGCGGTCGACAACGTCGCGCGCTACCTGGCCGGCGAGCGCACGCTGCCGCCCTATACGTACGTCCCGTCGCTGCTCGTCACGAAGGACAACGCCGGCTCGGCCCAGCAGACGCTCGGGCAGGCCCCCGCCCCGAAATGAGCGCCGACACGCGCTCGCCCGCGCTGGCGCTGCGCGGGATCGTCAAACATTTCGACGGCGTGCCGGCGCTGCGCGGCGCGTCGCTCGACGTCGCGCGCGGCACCGTGCACGGGCTGATCGGGCAGAACGGCGCCGGCAAGTCGACGCTGATCCGGATTCTCGCCGGCATCGACACGGCCGATGCCGGTACGATCGCGATCGACGGTGCGACACAGGCACTCGCACACCGCGCGCCGCCGGAGGGCATTGCGTTCATTCATCAGGAGCGTCTGCTGCCGGCGACGTTCACGGTCGCCGAGGCGCTGCAGTTCGGCAACGAACCGGCCTACGGCGCGGGGCCGCTCGGGCTGCTGGCGGCACGCCGGATGCGACGCGATGCCAGCGACGCGCTGCACGCGCATTTCGGCCTCGACCTGCCGCCGAACCGCCTGATTGCCGAGTTGAGCGTCGCCGAGCGGCAGATCGTGCAGATCACGCGCGCGCTGATGCGCGACCCGCGCATCCTCGTGCTCGACGAACCGACCGCCGCGCTCGTCAGCAGCGAGGTCGACCGCCTGCTGCAGACACTCGACCGGCTGCGGCGCCGCGGGCTGACGATCCTCTACGTGTCGCACTACCTGAACGAGATCGCGGCGATCTGCGATCGCGTCACCGTGCTGCGCGACGGCACCGACGTCGCGCACGTCGACGCACGGACCACGCCGACCGAGGCGCTCGTCGCGGCGATGATCGGCACCGGGATCGCCGCACGATCGCAAGCGCCCGTGCGCGTGCCCGGCCCGTCCGCGCTGCGGGTCGCCGGCCTCGCGGCGCCGGGCCGGTTCGACGACGTGTCGTTCGAGGTCCGGCGCGGCGAGATCGTCGGTGTCACGGGGCTGCTCGGTTCCGGCGGAAAGCAGGTCGTGCGCAGCCTGTTCGGTCTCGAACGCGGCGTGCGCGGCACGGTGACGCTCGACGGCCGCGTGACGCGGCTGCGCAGCCCGCGCGACGCGGTGCGTCGCGGCATCGCGTTCGTGCCGGAGGACCGCCGCTCGCACGGCATCGCGCCGAGCCTGTCCGTGCGCGAGAACATCACGCTCGCGAGCCTTGCGCGCTTCACCCGATTCGGTCTGGTCGCGCGGCGCCGCGAGGACGACGCGGTGCAACGGCTGATCGCCGCGCTCGACGTGCGGGCGCCCGGCCCGGACGCGCCGGTGCGCCAGCTGTCCGGCGGCAACCAGCAGAAAGTCGCGCTCGCGAAATGGCTGAGCCGCGGCGCCGATCGCACGTCGCCGGTGTATCTGTTCGACGAGCCGACGGTGGGCGTCGATATCGGCGCCAAAGCGGAAATCTACCGGCTGCTCGATCGCCTCGCACGCGACGGCGCGGCGATCCTGCTGTTCTCGAGCGACCTGATCGAGCTGCTGGACGTCACCGATCGCGTGCTCGTGATGGCACGCGGCCGGATCGTGCGCGACGTCGCGACCCGCGACGCCACGCGCCACGATCTGCTCGCGTGGGCGACCGGCGCACGCGGCCACACGCCGCGGCAGGAGGTGGCCGCATGAACCGGATCCTCGATCGTGCGCCGCCCGGAGCGGCGTTCGCGCGGCTGCCGGGCACGTTCGGCGCGCAATTCTGGCTGCGCTGGGGCGCGGCACTGGCGTTCGCCGTCGTGTGTGCGGTGTTTGCCGCGAGTTCGCCGCTCTTTCTGACCGTCGCAAACCTCGCGAATGTGCTGCAGCAGTCGGCCGTGATCGGCATCCTCGGGTTCGGGTTGACCGCCGTGCTGATCGGCGGCGGCCCCGATCCGATCCGCGGCGGTCTCGACCTGTCGGTCGCGGCGAACATGGGCCTCTGCGCAGCCGTGCAGGCCGTCGCGCTGCGCGACGGGGCGCCGGACGGCGCGGCGCTTGCGCTGATGCTGGCCACCGGCGCGGCGGTCGGTGCGCTCAATGCGTTCGCGGTGATCGCGCTGCGCATCGTCCCGCTGCTGGCCACGCTGACGACGATGAATCTCTGCGCCGGCTTCGAACTGGTGCTGACGCAGAACACGTCGGTCGCGGCGGCGAGCCCGGTGCTCGCCTTTCTGATCGACAGCGGCCCGTTCGACGTACCGCATCTCGCGCCCGCGTTGCTGATCGTCGCGCTGCTGTTCGGCGTGCTGCTGCACCGAACCCGCTTCGGCCTGCGGCTCGCCGCGACCGGTGCGCATCGCGATGCCGCCCGCGCGGCCGGACTGCGCGTGAACGCGTATGTCGCGGCCAGCTACGTGCTGAGCGGCGTCTCCGCCGCGCTGGCCGCGCTTGCGTCGAGTGCCTTGCTGAGCGGCAGCTCGCCCGGCGCCGGCGAAAACCTGCTGGCCGTCGTCGCGGTCGCGCTGCTCGGTGTCGTGTTCTCGCGGCGGCTCGTGCCGACGATACCGGGCACGCTGCTCGCCGCGCTGTTCGTCGGCATCGTCGGCAACGGCTTCCAGCTCGACAACGTGTCGAGCTACTGGGTCAACGGCGTCGAAGGCGCGCTGATCCTGTTCGTCGTCGCGACGACCGCGCTGATTCGGCGCCGCCATACGGAACACCATGCCCATGACTGAACGGATCGGCCGCCTGCAGCGGTTCTCGCTCGTGGCGGCACTGCTCGCGGTGATCGCCTTCTTCGCCGTGTTCGCACCCGGGTTCACGCGGCCCGCCAATCTCGCCGACGTGCTGGTGAACAACTTCGCGCTGCTTGCGATCGCCGCGCTCGGGATGACGCTCGCGCTGTCGATCGGCGCGGTCGACCTGTCGCTGGGCACCGCGATCGACGTCGCGAGCCTCGTGTTCGTGCAGCTGGTCGCGCACCAGGTGGGCGTGCTGCCGGCCCTGCTCGGCGGCCTCGGTGCGGCGGTGCTGGTCGGCACGTTCAACGGCGCGCTGATCGCCGGGCTCGGAATCGCACCGTTTCTCGCGACGCTCGGCACGCTGTTCATCGGACAGACCGTCCAGCAGCTCGCCACCGGCGGCGGCCAGCCCGTCTACCTGCTGAACGTGGCGCTGCCGCCGCTGTTCGGCGCGCTCGCGCACGGTACGCTCGCGGGCGTGCCGGTGCCGCTGTGGTGCGTCGTCGTGCTCGCCGCGGCCGTGCATGTCGTGCTCGCGCATTCGGCGTTCGGGCGCTACAGCGCCGCGCTCGGCGCGCAGCCGGGCGTTGCGCGCCATTCGGGGCTGCCGGTCGCGGCGACCGTCGTAGCGACGTTCGTCGCGAGCGCGCTCGTCTACGGCGTGGTCGGCCTGCTGCTGTCGTCGACGGTCAAGGCCTATGTGCCGCAGGCCGGCAACGGCTTCCTGCTGAACGCGATCGGCGCGACCTTCATCGGCACGACGCTGTCGCCGACACGCCGTCCCGGCGTCGCCGGCACCCTGCTCGGCGTGCTGCTGATCAGCCTCGTCGCCAACGGGCTGCTGCTGATCGGCTGGAACTTCTACTGGCAGCAGGTTGCCACCGGCGCGCTGATCCTCGCGGTGCTCGCGCTGAGTTTCATGGGGCGGCGTGTACGCGCCGCGTGAGCCTCCGCACGCCGTGCCCTCCCTACACCGCGCTCAGGCGCGGGCGTCCGCGCGCCGGCCGATGCCGAACGTGAACGCCAGCGCGAGCACCAGCAGCGCCCCTTTCACGAAATCCTGCAGGTAATACGGCGCATTGAGCATCGTCAGGCCGTTGAGCAGCACCCCGACGAACACGGCCCCGACCACGGTGCCGAACACGTTCGGCCGTTTCGCGCCCCACACCGCGTACCCGACCAGCGCGGCGGCCACCGCGTCGAGCAGCAGCGAGTGCCCGGCGCTGACATCGCCGCGCCCGACGCGGGCAGCGATCAGCACGCCCCCCAGTGCCGCAATTGCGCCCGATGCGACATACGCCGCGACCCGGTAGCGCGCAGCAGGCGCACCGGCCAGCCGCGCGGCCGTCTCGTTGCCGCCGATCGCATAGATCACGCGGCCCCAGCGCGTCGCTTCCATCGCGATGCAAGCCAGCACCGTCACCGCCGCCAGTATCAGAACCGGCAACGGCACCACATCGAACACGCGCAGGCGCCCGAGCGCGAGAAACGCGTCGGGAAACATGCCGCTCGCTTCCGTGCCGTCGGGCAGCACCGAACCGGTCGCGAGCGAACGCCCGCCGGTCGGAATCAGCTGCAGACCCGCGAGCAGGAACAGCGTGCCGAGCGTCGCAAGCTGGTCCGGCACGCGCAAGCGCGTGATCAGCACACCGTTGAACAGGCCGGCTGCCACACCGAGCGCAACGCAGGCCGCCACCGCCGCGAGCGCGCTGCCGTGCCAGACAACCAGCACATAGCTCGCCGCCATCTGCGCGGATGCGGCGATGCTGCCCACCGACAAGTCGAAGCCGCCCGCCGCGAGCGTGATCGTCACACCGATCCCGAGCAGCGCGACGATCGACACCGCCTGCAGGATGCTGAACAGGTTGTCCACGTTCAGGAACGCGGGCTCGTTGACGGTAAAGACGACGACCAGCACGGCGAGCACGAGCAGGATGCCTGTGCGTTCGAGGCCGGCGCGCAGGCGGGCCGACGCGGGCAGCGCCGGCCTGGTGGACGGCGCATCGGGTGCAACGGCAGGTGTGGCGGATTTCAGCATCGTCATGGATCAGTCCGACGGGTGGGAGGATGAATGATCGAGCGTCGCGCGATCGAACCGGACGACTCGATCGGCGACTTCGACCGCTTCCTCGAGATCGCTGACGAACACGAGCGTCGCGCGTTCGTGCGCATGGCGCCGCAACATGTCGACGATATCGGCGCGCGCACCGGCGTCGATGCCCTGGAACGGTTCGTCGAGCAGCAGCAGCCGCGCGGGTTCCGCGTGCCAGCGGGCAAGCACGACTTTCTGCTGGTTGCCACCGGATAGCCGCACGAGACGGTCATCGGGCCCCGTGCAGCGAATCCCGAAGCGCGCGATCGCGGCGGCGGCCGCCGTGCACTCGCGCGCGGCGCGCACCGCGCCGCCGCCGAACCAGCGCGACAGGAACGGGAAGCTGATCGTGCCTGCGATCGACGCAAACGGCACGCTGTCGGGAAACAGCGACGTGCGCCAGCGGTCCTCGCCGGCGAGGAACACGCCGGCGCGAATCGCGTCGGCAGGTGAACGCGGGCGCCACGGCCTGCCGTCGAGCGTCATCGCGCCCTGCGCCGCGCGCACGGTGCCGAAGATCGTGTTCGCGAAGCGCGATTTGCCGCCGCCGACGGGCCCCGCGATCGCGACGATCTCGCCGCGCCGCACGTCGAGATCGAACGGCGCGCTGGCCTGCGTCAGGCGCAACCCGCGCACGCTCAGGCCGCTGTCGCCGGGCCGCGCGATCGGCGCCGGGCCCGGCGCACGCGCCTTCGGCAACGGCCGCCCGAGCATCGTTTCGACCGCCGCGTCGAAATCGACCGGTGCGGCGAGATCGGCAACGATCCGTCCGTCGCGCACGATCGCGACGCGATCGGCGATACGGCGCAGGTCGCCGAGCCGGTGCGACACCAGCAGAACCGCGACGCCTTCGTCACGCAATGCATCGAGCAGCGCGAACAGGCGCTCGGCCTCCGGCGCCGACAGGCTCGCGGTCGGTTCGTCGAGGATCAGCAGGCCCGGCTGCCCGGCAAGTGCTCGCGCGAGCGTCACACGCTGCTGGTCCGCCAGCGAAAGCGACGCAAGCGGCGCCGCCAGGTCGGCATCGAGCCCGACGCGTTCGGCGAGCGGCCGTGCGGCATCGCGCCGGGCGGCCGGCGGCACGCGCCACGGCGATGCCGGATCGCACAGCCGGTCGAGCAGCAGGTTGTCGGCGATCGACAGCGTCGGCACCACCGCGTCGGCAACCGACTGATGCACGGTCGCGATGCCGAGCTGCTTCGCCGCGTGCGGCGACGCGGGCCGGTAAGGCGTGCCGCGCAGCGTCAGCGTGCCGCCGTCGTGACGGATCACGCCGCTCAGGATCTTGACGAACGTCGATTTGCCCGCGCCGTTGGCCCCCATCAGCGCGACGACTTCGCCGGCGCCGATCGACAGGTCGAGCGATGCGAGCGCGGTCGTCGCGCCGAAGCGCTTCGACACGCCGATGGCCGTCAGGACGGGCGGCCGCGCGACGCGATGCCGTCGATCTACTCGGAGATTGGATGAAGTCGTCGTCAATGCCGTGTCGAAAAGATGTGCCTATCGGCGGGCGGTGCCATGTGCGCAACGCCACCCGGTCACAGGAAACGTGCGGCGGGATGCTTTGCGCAGGGGCAATCCCGCTTGGGCGGAGACACCATGTCGCGGCTCATCGACTTCGGCCTCCACGTCGATCCGCGTCGAGCATGACTGTGCACCGGGCAGGCATCGACGCCAGTTCGGCCAATCTAGCGTGCCGCACGATGTACCCGCAAACAACGATTTCTGTCATCGATATGACGTGGGCGAGAATCCCGACTCCGCACCCTGTCACGATCCTTACGCTGCCGGAGATGTGCGAACCGCTGCGTGACGCGCTCTAATATTTTTTCTTTACCAGACTTTGTTTACCTGAAAATATAGCCCCGCAGTTCGCGCGATTCGCAAAGAGTCCGGACATTTGCGGATACGCGTATCGTCGGCCCGGCATCGATCTGAATACGCGGCACCTCGTCACGCTTGGAGTAAGCAGTGCCATGAGCGGCTGCGAGAATCAATTGCGTTTCCAGCCTGGCGCTGCCTTGCATCTCGGCATCTCGGCATCTCGGCGTATCGCGCCGAGCAGATCCGCGAGGTATTCATTGCAAGGTTTTGCCGGGAATGCGCGGGCGTTCAATGCGGCAGCCATTTTCACATCCGTCGCCGACACGTTCCAGAATAACGAATAGCATGATGCCCTCGACCCGGTGGCAACTGATCGTGACGTATGTGTGCGCCGACGCAGCCGTGACGGTTATTTCACCGGATGCCGGCATCGTCGGCAACCTGTTCGGCTACCCGCTGCTCCCCCCCGTCGCCGCGCTGATCGTCGGCGGAATGATCGTGAAAATGGGCGCCACGTTCGGCTGGGACGCATTGCATGATCTGATGGCCCGGGTGGCCGACGATGAAGATGTGCAGGCGATCCGCGCAACGCTGGTTGCGACACGGGGTGTGCTCGACATACACGACCTGCGCACACGCAAGACCGGCGACTTGATCCTCGTGGACGTGCATCTCGACATCGACGCTGATCTTGCGGTCGCACAAGGGCACGACATTGCGGTGGACGCGCGTGCGCGCGTGATGAAGCATCACCGTGTCCTGAATGCCACGACGCACGTCGATCCACGGAGCCGCGAGAGCCTTCCCCGAGGTCGCCTCCGGGATGCGCGTTCGGTAGCCGGAAGCGGCTGGACGATGCACCCGATCGAAAGCTCGCGTGCGCCGTGTGTCAATCGGAACCGCGCGGATGATGGCCGCGTCTGAAAGTCAACCGGCGTTCATTGACGAGCGCCCGCCAATCGAGCTTCATCAGCGCGAACACGAGGCCGAGCAAGACCAGTTGCGTGACGACGAAGTAGCCGCCGAGATACGTGCCTTCGAGTTCTGATTCCACGTCCAGCCGGGTCGATGCAAAGCGGCCGAGATGCGCCCAGATCGCATAGGTCGTTGCGCGGCCGATGAAGAACGCCGCCGCGATGATTCTGAGTGGCAACCCGGAAAGCCCGTATGCAATGAAGAGGTAGTTCGACGGCAGCGGGCTCAACGCGTAGAAGAAAAACGCGCCGACGGTGACGGTCCGGTGCTGTCGCAGCCAGCGCGTGGAGACGTCGATATTCTCGCGGTCGGATTCCCGCATCCAGCGGGAGTGGACGAGCGCTCTCGCGAAGGTCGCCAGAATGACACGGCCGGTCGTCGCCGCGCCGGCCGCCACAACGGCAAAGATGAACGGATTGCCGTCGGGCAGGTTGAACCCGACCCATGACATCGCCATCCACGTGGGCGGGGCGAACGCCGGCATGAGATTCAGCAGAAGAATCAGCACGAAGAGTACAGCCAGCGTCAGCACGATATCGACTCCAGGCCATCCGGTGTCACGGCTCAATTTTGCTGAGGAAAGAGGCCGATGGCTTGACTCACGTCAAGCAACGCGGCGTGTCGGTCGTTCACGGGAGGCACGCCGTCCTGACCCATGTCAATGCTCAAAGCGCGGCGCTTCCTAGACTGATGCCACGCCGTCCGCAACCGAAACCGGATGCGGCGAACACCACCATGCACGGCGATCGGAGCAATGGCCATGTACCGAGTCCCCTGGTCGATCGATCTCGTGTTGCTGATTCTGGCGGCCGCCACGCTCGCCGGCGGCGGCGTATGCGTGGCGTTCGGCCA
>NZ_LDVA01000027.1:0-12854 GCF_050768715.1 Burkholderia sp. ZZQ-2
CCGACCTTGTCGACGAGCTGGCTCGCCTGCTTGCGATGCTTCGCGATGTCCGCCAGCGGCAGCGGGTCGATCTTCAGCGTGCCGAAGCCGGCGATCACCGGATCGAGTTTCACGTTCGCGCGCACCGGGTATTCGTAGTTCGCCTGCGCATACAGCGCCTGCGCTTCCGGCGACACGAGGTATTCGAGCAGCTTCACCGCGTTGGCCTTGTGCGGCGCGTGCTTCGCGACCGTCGCGCCGCTGATGTTGACGTGCGTGCCGCCGCTCTTCGCGTTCGCGAACGTCGGCCGCACGACCTTGATCGCATCGCCCCACTTGCGTGCGTCGCTGCCGGGCTCCGCATTCTTCATGTGGCCGACGTAGTAAGCATTCGCGAGGCCGACGTTGCAGATGCCGCCGAGGATGTCGCGTGCGACGTCGCGGTCGCCGCCCGTCGCCTTGCGCGCGAGGTTCGCCTTCACGCCGCGCAGCCACTTCTCGGTCGCGGCTTCGCCGTCGTGCGCGATCATCGCCGCGACGAGCGCCGTGTTGTACGGATGCTGGCCCGAGCGGATGCAGACCTTGCCCTTCCATTTCGGATCGGCGAGATCCTCGTAGCGGAACGCATCGACCTTCAGGTCCTTCTCGACGTACAGCACGCGATCGCGCAGCGACAGCGCGTACCAGTCGCCGTTCGCGCCGCGCAGGTTCGCGGGAATCGCGTCGTCGAGCGTCTTCGAGCGCACCGGCTGCGTGAGCCCGCCGTCGACGAGATCGAGCAGGTTGCCGACGTCGACCGTCATCAGCACGTCGGCCGGCGACTGCGCGCCTTCCGCCTTCACGCGCTCGAGCAGGCCGTCCTTCACGAACACCGTATTGACCTTGACGCCGCTCTGCTTCGTGAACGCTTCGATGAGCGGCTGGATCAGCTTCGGTTCGCGGGTGGTGTACAGGCTGACTTCCTCGGCCGCGTGGGCCGGCGGCGCGAAGGCAGCGGCGGCAAGGGCGAGGGCGCCGGCGAGCGGCAGCAGGCGGGTGCGCGGATTCGACATGAAGACTCCGGAGGGGCAGGTGGACGAAGGGAGCGTTCCGGGGCGCGCCTGCCGCTCGAGCGACCCAGAATATTACAAAATGAAAGACTCGGGATTCTAGATCGAAATGGGAACCGTTATCAAATGAAAGATAACGACGGGCAGGCGGAGGACGGGAAAGGGGAGCGGAAACGGGGCGTCGCGGGACGGGCGCAAGCGCGTAGAATGCCCGCTTCGATGAATTTGACGGAGTCGCCCCGACCATGAACGATCAGCGCAAGAAGAACCCAGTCCGCAACGTGAGCATCCTGATCGTCGTGGCCGTGCTGCTCGTGATCGGAACGATCCTGTACAACGCGATTTCGCAGAAGCACGCGTACGACGAAGCCCATCCGGCCGAGGCCGCGAGCGCCGCATCGCACTGACGTGCCGATGCGCGGCCCGGCGGGCCGCGCGCGTGGCGTCGAGGTGAAGGGGACGAGTGCCCCGCTGTTGGCGCGGCGGATGCCGCGCGGAGCCGGGAACGAAGCGGGCGCCGGAACCGGCGCGCCGCGTACGCCGGTCAGCCGTGCGTCAACGTGACGCAGGTGCGAATTTCGGGCGGATCCGTGCGTAGAACACGACCGCGAGCAGCGCGAGCCACGCCGCGCCGACATACAGCGCGACACGCGTGTCCTCGAACCAGCCGAGCATCACGATCACGAAGCCCATGAACGCGATCGTCAGCGCCGGCGCGACCGGCCACAACGGCACCTTGAACTTCAGCGCCGCGACTTCGGCGCTCGACAGCCGGCGGCGCATCGCGACCTGCGACAGCAGGATCATCAGCCAGACCCACACGGTCGCGAACGTCGCGATTGCCGCGACCATCAGGAACACGTCCTTCGGCATCAGGTAGTTGAGCAGCACGCCGGCGAGCAGCGCGACCGCCATCACGAGCACCGTGACCCACGGCACGCCGTGCCGCGACGTCGTCATCAGCACGCGCGGTGCCTGGCCCTGGCGCGCCATCCCGAACATCATCCGGCCCGCACCGAAGATGTCGCTGTTGATCGCGGAGATCGCCGCGCTGATCACGACCAGGTTGAGGATCGTCGCGGCCGACTTCACGCCGAGCGCGGAGAAGATCTGCACGAACGGGCTGCCGTCGCTGCCGACACCCGTCCACGGGCTGATCGACATCAGCACGACCATCGTCAGCACGTAGAACAGCAGGATGCGCGCGGGCACCGCGTTGATCGCGCGCGGAATCACGCGCTCCGGATCCTTGGCTTCGCCGGCGCTCATCCCGATCACCTCGATCCCGCCGTACGCGAAGATCACGACCGACAGCGACGCGATCAGCCCGCCGACGCCGTTCGGGAGGAAGCCGCCATGGTTCCACAGGTTCGCGAACGTCGGCACGTCGGCCGAATGGCCGAAGTGCATGCCGGTCAGCAGGATCGCCACGCCGCCGCCGATCATCGCGACGATCGCGCCGACCTTGATGATCGACAGCCAGAACTCGAGTTCGCCGAACACCTTCACGTGGCACAGGTTCAGCCCGCAGATGATCGCGACGACGCCGAGCACCCAGATCCATTGCGGGACGTCCGGAAACCAGAAGCCCATGTAGATGCCGAACGCGGTGATGTCGGCGATCGCGACGATCACCATTTCGAGCGTGTAGGTCCAGCCGGTGACGAAGCCGGCAAACGGGCCGAGGTTCTCGGTCGCATAGTGGCCGAACGAGCCGGCGACGGGTTCGCGCACGGCCATCTCGCCGAGCGCGCGCATCACCATGTAGACGGCCGCGCCGCCCAGGATGTACGCCAGGATCACGGCCGGGCCCGCGAGCTGGATCGCGGACGCCGAACCGTAGAACAGGCCCGTGCCGATCGCCGAACCCAGCGCGAGAAAGCGGATGTGCCGCGCGCTCAGGTGGCGCTGCAAGTTTTTCATCGTGTCTCCGATATCGTTATGCGACGGACCGGGCGAGCGGGGCCGGTCCGATTGCGTCAAGTTGTCTATACAACTTGAATGTGAACGAATGATAACAAGCCGGGCCGGATGACCGGAATCGGGTATTCCCTGACTGGCGCGACGGGCGCAACAGGGGGCAGGGCGGTCGCGCATGGGAGGCGCGGGCCGCCTGGAACGCTCGGGTCATGCTTCGGGGATCGCTGAATCGGGGAGCGCCGGTGGCCGATCCGCGGCATGCGCGGGCCGGCCACCGGCGGGGTAAAGCCGCGGTCAGGCGGGCAGGCGGATCACGCTCGCATCCTTGCGGATCAGCAGCGACGACGCGAGCATCTGCTTGCACTGATGTGCGAGTACCTTCAGGTCGTGCGTGAGCTCGGCACCCACCGCATCGGATTTCTCCGCGGACACGACCATCGCGTCGAGGTCGCGCGTGATCTGCTTCGACGCGTCGAGCTGATCGGCGGGCGGCGGCTCGCCGGCCTCGGCCTTCTCGAGATTGTCGAGCACGGCGGCGAGGCCGCGGTGCAGCGCATCGTCGTGAAGGATGTTGCCGTCGGCTGCGCAGGCCGTGCGGATCAGCGGCGCGGCCGCCGTGATCTGCGCGCCGAGCACGTGGGTCTGCACGAGCAGGTCGTTCAGTTCCGGCACGAAGCGCTGGTGCGCCTTCGGCTCGATCATCATCCGCTGGAACGCCTGCCCGAGATTCGCGAACGCGATGTGCACGTCCTTGCGCGCGAGGCGGTAGCGGTAGTCGTCGTCGAGGGTCGTGGCCGGCGCCTCGATGGCCGCGGCGACGACCGGCACGACGGCCGCGCCGTCGGCGGCCGGCACGGGCGGCGGAGACACGCCGCGCCCGGCCCGCCACACGGCCTCGAAATACTTGCGGGTCGCGGTGAGCATGTCGGCCACCTGCTTGCCCATCAGCCGGTATTCCCAGTACGGGAACAGCCGGCTCGCGGCGATCGCGATCATGCAGCCGACCACGGTGTCGATCGCGCGCTCGCCGATGATCCGCATGCTGCCCGGCGCGAGCAGGTGGAACATCAGCAGCACGTACGACGACGTGAACACGACGCTCGCCGCGTAGTTGAACAGCAGCAGGCTGTAGCTCATCACCATCGACCCGAACATGATCGCGATCAGCAGGTGCGGCTCCTTCACCGTGTAGATCAGCGCGATGCTCGCCGCGCAGCCGATCAGCGTGCCGATGATCCGCTGCGCGTTGCGCTGCTTGGTGAGCGAGTAGCCGGGTTTCAGGATGATGATGGTCGTCATCACGATCCAGTACGCGTTCGTGAGCGGCAGCAGCCGGCCGAGCCAGAACCCGACCGCCACCGCGATCGTCACGCGCAGCGCGTGGCGGAAGCTCGGGGAACGCATGTTCAGGTTCGAGAAGATCAGGAGCGGCGACATCCGGCGGCGCTGCAGGAAGCGCGTGAGCGCCTTGTCGATCTTCAGTTCGGTTTGCTGCGGATCGGCGTGGCCCGACAGGTTGCGGCGCATCCGGTCGATCAGGCGCGTCGCGCTCCAGATGCGCCGGAACGTGGCGAGCACGGCCGCATACGCCTCCGCGTTGGTGGCCGGGAAGTTCTTCTTGCGCATCAGCTCGATCTCGTACTCGATCGCGCGCAGCTCGGCCTTCACGCTGATCCGCGAATGCGGGGCGCGGTTTTCGAGCACCGCGAGGCCGATCTCCTCGAGATCGGCGGCCGCCTTGCCGATGAGGTCGCGATAGAAGATGATCAGGTCCGAGCCGCCGAACGTGTTGCGCACCAGCGGGTAATCGGTGTGCGCGCCGACGAACAGCTCGTGCAGGTCGACGCTGTTGATGAACAGGTTGTACATCGTCGTGCGGCCGGGATCGAGCTTGCCGCGGCGCAGCTTCGGCAGGTTGCGCAGCACGATGTCGCGCGCGGTTTCCTGGGTTTCGACCGCCGTGATCTGCTTGGCGACGAGATTGCGGTAGCACTCGTCGAGATCGGCATCGAGGTCGTAGAACTGCGCGCGCGCGAGCAGGTAGTCGGCGCAGGCGAACAGGCTCTCGGCCAGCGCCTGCTGCTCGATCCGGCGCGCCTGCCATCGCGACACGAGCGTGGCCCAGTACGTGTACCAGAGGCCGCCCGCGAGAATCCAGCCGGCGTTGATGAACGCCTGCAGCGGCGTGAACTTCTCCTCGAGCGTCATCACCATCATGAACAGCGTCGCGAAGCTGATCTGCGGCCAGCGGTTGCCGTAGACGACGATCAGCGACAGCACGAAGGTGAGCGGCACGATGGTGAGCCACAGCACGAAGATGTTCGGTGTGGCAAGGCCGGTCGCGAGCGCGGCCAGAAAGCCGATCACGCTGCACGCGAGCATTTCGTTGTGCTTGTACTTGAGCGGGCCCGGCATGTCGACGACGCAGGCGCCGAGCGCGCCGGTCGAGATCGTGAAGCCGAGCTCGCGGTTGTGAAACACGATCAGGCACAGCACGGCCGGCAGCGAAACGCCGACCGCGATCCGCAGGCCGCCGAAAAAGTACTGGCTGTAGAAAAACTTTCTGATTTCGACCGAATAGCGCATCGATGGACTGAATGGCAGACGAAGACGCCCGGGGCGGCGTATTGACTGGCGACGAGTCTATCGTATTTCGCGGTCCGCAAAACCTGGCTTTCCGGCCGAGGTTCGCGGAGGCGGTCCATTTGCTATCCTTGGTGATCCTGTTCGCCCGGCCCTGCCCGCGCGAGGTTCCGACGCCTGCTTCATGCTCCATCTCTTCTATTCGAACCGTCACGAAACGCTGGCCGACGCGCTGCTCGAGGATCTGGCCGCGTTCCCGGCCCGCAACGGCCCGTGGGCGCCGCAACAGGTCATCGTGCCGAGCGCGGCGCTGCGCCGTCGCCTCGAGCTCGACATCGCCGCGCGCAACGGCGTATGCGCGAACGTCGAGTTCACGTATCTCGCGCAATGGCTGTGGGCGCAGATCGGCCGCGTGCTGACGGTGCCCGCGCGTTCGCCGTTCGCACCCGACCGCCTCGTGTGGCGCTGCTACCGGCTGTTCGCGCAGGCATCCGACGGTGCGCCGTGGCTCGCGTCGCCGCGGCTGGCCGCGTATCTGTCCGCGTCCGACGATGCGATGCGCTACGAGCTTGCCCACCGCGTCGCGGCCGTGCTCGACCATTACCTGACCTATCGTCCCGAGTGGCTCGCCGCGTGGCAGGCCGGCGAGTCCGTGCTCGCGGGCGACGGCGCGCCGCGCGGGATCAGCGACGCCGCGCGCGACGACGAGCGCTGGCAGGCCGCGCTGTGGCGCGCGCTGCTCGCCGAGCTGAGCGACAGCGGCACGCCGCCGGCGCACCGCTTCCTCGTCGAGGCGCGCCATCTCGATCCTGAAACCGTCGCGCGCGCACGCACGCATTGGCCGGAATCGGTCAGCGTGTTCGCGCTGCCGACGATGCCGCCGCTGCACGTCGCATTGCTGCGCGAGCTGTCGCGCTGGATCGACTTGCGCGTCTATGCGCTGAACCCGTGCCGCGAATTCTGGTTCGACATCGTGACCGCCGCGCATGCCGAGGCGCTCGACGCGGCCGGGCGCCTCGACTACCAGGAGGTCGGCCATCCGCTGCTCGCCGAATGGGGCAGGCAGACCCAGGCGCAGCTGCACATGCTGCACGAACTGACTGAAAGCGCCGCGTCGGGCGACGCGTCGCGTTTCATCGAGAATCCCGCGCCGACGTGGCTCGCGCGTGTGCAGAACGCGATCCTCGAACTGCGGCCCGAGGCCGAAGCCGGCGATGCCCCGGCCGAGCGCGGCATCGAGGTGCACGTGTGCCACAGCCTCGCGCGCCAGCTCGAGGTGCTGCACGACCGGCTGCTCGCGTGGTTCGACGCCGACGCGAGCCTGCAGCCGTCCGACGTGCTCGTCGCGGTCGCCGATCTCGCGGCGGCCGGGCCGCTGATCGACGCCGTGTTCGGCACGGCCGGCAGTGGCGGTGCACGCGTGCCTTACCGGATCACCGGCCTGCCGCCTTCGCAGGCGAACCCGGTCGCGCGCGTACTGCTCGACTGGCTCGCGTTGCCGGAGCGGCAGGTCGGTGCGCCCGAGCTGGTCGAATGGCTGCGCGTCGACGCGGTGTCGGCACGCTACGGCATCGACGCGACGGCGCTCGAGACGGTGCAGACCTGGCTCGCGGCCGCCGGCGCGCGGCGCGGGCTGTCGCCGCTCGCGAGCGACGATGCGGCCGTGCCGTCGCCGCGTCATACGTTCTCCGATGCGCTCGCGCGGCTCTTTCTCGGTTATGCGATGCCGGAAGGCGCGGCGCCGGTCGGCGCGTGGCTGCCGATCGAAGCGGCCACCGGCAGCGAGGCCGAACTGCTCGGCCGGCTCGCACGCTTCACCGACGACCTCGACGGCTTCGCGCGGCGGCTGGCCGAATCGCATACGCCGCACGGCTGGAGCGAACTGTTCGCCGACACGCTCGCGCGTTTCTTCGATTCGGGCGCCGCGTATGCGGATGCGCTCGCGGGCGTGCGCGACGCGCTCGACGCGATGCTGGCCGCGATGACGGAGGGGGCGCCCGACGAAGCGCTGCCGGCGGCCGTCGTCCGGGCCGGGCTGGCCGCCGCGCTCGACGATCCGGCGCGCGGCGGGGTGCCGTGGGGCGGCGTCACGTTCTCGTCGCTGACGAGCCTGCGCGGGCTGCCGTATCGCGTCGTCTGCCTGCTCGGGATGGACGATGGCGTGCTGCCGAGCCTCGCGCGCGCGGACGAATTCGACCTGATGGCCGTGTTGCCGAAGCTCGGCGATCGCCAGCGCCGCGACGACGAGCGCAACCTGTTTCTCGACCTGCTGCTCGCCGCACGCGACCGGTTGCTGATTGCGTACACGGGCCGCAGCATTCGCGACAACGCGCCGTTGCCGCCCGCGGCACTCGTCGACGAATTGCTCGACCATCTCGCGCTCGTCACGGCAGGCCCCGACGCCGCGCCGGGCGCGGTCGATGCCGCACGGCGCGCGTTCATCGTCGAGCATCCGCTGCAACCGTTCGCGGCCGCGTATTTCCAGCCCGGCGGCGCGCTCGTGTCCTATGACGCCGAGCGGGCGACGCTCGCGTCGCTGCTCGCCGCCGAAGCGTCGCGCGACGGCCCGCGCGAATTGCCGTTCTTCGCGCAGCCGCTGCCGGCCGAACCGGTCGAGCCTGTCGCATTCAGCGAATTCGAACGCTTCTGGCGCCATCCGGCGCGTGCGTTGCTGCGCGGCCGGCTCGGCATCGTGCTTGCCGACGCGCAGGCCGAACTGCTCGATACGGAACCGTTCGCGCTCGACTTCGCCGGCAGCGATGCGCTCGCCGAGCGCGTGCTGCCGCTGCTGATCGAATCGGACGAGGGCGGCGTGCACGATCATGCGCTGCGCATCGCGGACGCGAGCCCCGAACTGCCGGGCGGTGCGACAGGCGCCGTGTGGCGCGACCAGGCGCTCGGCTCGATGACGCAGCTGGCGTCGAACGTGCGTCGTGCGCTGGCCGACGGGATGGAGCGGCGGTCGTTCTCGCTCACCGTCGTGCCCGCGTGGCCCGATACCGAGCAGGCGCTGTTCGGTGCGCACGACGCGCTGCTGTCGGGCGACGCGGTGAGCGCGCCGCTTGAACTGCACGGCACGCTGAACCGGCTGACGCAGGCCGGGCAGATCATCTACCGTTATGCGAGGCCGAGTGCGCGCGACTACCTGTCCGCGTGGCTTGCGCATCTCGTCTACTGCGCGATCGAGCCCGGCGGCCCGCGCCGCACGCTGTGGTTCGGCAGCGGCGGCGCGTTCGAGCTGACGCCTGTCGCCGCGCCGCTCGAGCAGCTCGCACCGCTTGCCGCGCTGTTTCGCGCGGGGCGGCGCATGCCGCTGCGGTTTTTCCCGCGCAGCGCATGGGCGCGGGTGTCCGACGGCGAGGCCAAGGCCGCGAGCGTCTGGATCAACGAACGGGTCGTGAGCGAAGCCGACGATCCGGCCATCGCGATCGCATGGCGCGGCGCGCATGCGTCGCTCGACGAGCCGTTCGCCACACTCGCGCGGCTCGTGTTCGATCCGCTCGTCGAGCATCTGAAGGAGGTTGCATGAGCGCCGTGTCGCAGCCGCAGCAGGCGCTCGAACTCGACGTGTTCGCGTGTCCGCTCGATGGCGTCAACCAGATCGAGGCATCGGCCGGCACCGGCAAGACCTGGAACATCTGCGCGCTCTATGTGCGCCTGCTGCTGGAAAAGGATCTCGGTGCGGACGAAATCCTCGTCGTGACCTTCACGAAGGCGGCGACCGCGGAGCTGCACGAGCGGATTCGCGGCCGGCTCGCGCAGCTTGCGCGTGCGCTCGATACGGGTGACGACGGCGGCGATCCGTTCATCGAGCGCCTGCTCGAGACGACGCTCGGCGAAGGTGGCGAGCTCGATCCCGAAACGGCCGCGAAACGGATCCGGCGTGCGCTGCGCGCGTTCGACCAGGCGGCCATCCATACGATCCACGCGTTCTGCCAGCGCGCGCTGCAGGAAGCGCCGTTCGCGGCCGCGATGCCGTTCGCGTTCGACATGGAGGCCGACGATGCGTCGCTGCGCTTCGAACTCGCGGCGGATTTCTGGCGCACGCGCGTCGAACCGGCGGCCGCACGCTGGCCGGGTTTCGCGACCTGGCTCGTCGAATCGGGGGCCGGGCCGGCCGCGCTCGACGCGCAGCTCGCGCGCCGGCTGAAGAAGCCGCTCGCCGCGCTGCGCTGGGACGGCGTGACCGAGCCCGACGAATCGGCCGAGGCCGCCGCGGCCGAATGCTTCGCGGAGGCCGGACGGATGTGGGCGGCCGAACGCGAAGCGATCGATGCGTTGCTGCGCACCGCGCAGCCCGCGCTCAACCAGCGGTCGCACAAACCCGAAGCAGTTGCCGATGCGCTCGCCGCATGGGCCGCGCATTTCGCGCAGGGCGACGCGACGGCTGCGCTGCCGAAGGCCGCGCTGAAGCTCACCCGCACCGCGCTCGTGAAGGCGACGAAAAAAGGCGGCGCGACGCCCGAACACGCGTTCTTCGACGTGGCGGACGCGCTCGAGGCGGCCGTGGCGGCGGCTGAAGCCGCGCAGCGCGCGCGCTGGCTCGCGCTGATCGCCGAATGGCTCGACATGGCGCCGGGCGAGCTGGCCGAGCGCAAGCGCACGCGGCGCATCGTGTCGTTCGACGATCTGCTGGCGAACCTGTACCACGCGCTGCATGCGCATCCGTGGCTCGCCGAGACGCTGCGCGCGCGCTATCCGGCCGCGCTGATCGACGAGTTCCAGGATACCGACCCGCTGCAGTTCGCGATCTTCGACCGGATCTTCGCGCCCGGCGGCCCGCTATTCCTCGTCGGCGATCCGAAGCAGGCGATCTACAGCTTCCGCGCGGCCGATCTGCATACCTATCTGGCGGCGCGCGCGCGGGCGAGCGCGTGCTACACGCTCGCGGTCAACCAGCGCTCGACGCCCGCGATCGTCGATGCGTGCAACCGCTTCTTCATGTCGAATCCGCGCGCGTTCGTGCTCGACGGGCTCGACTATTACGCGGTGCGTGCCGGCACGCGCGTGCGCGCGCCGTTCGTCGACGAAACCGATCCGGGCCCGGCAGGCGACTTCCGGGTGTGGGCGTTGCCTGGCGGTGAAGGCACGTTGCTCAAGCGTGATGCGCAGGCACGGGCCGCGCAGGCCTGTGCCGCCGAGATTGCCCGGCTGATGCGGGGCGCGCGCGAAGGGCGCGTTCGGCTCGGCGAGTCGCCGCTGTCGCCGGGCGATATCGCAGTGCTCGTGCAGACGCACCGGCAGGGCAGTCTCGTGAAGCGCGTGCTGGCCACGTGGGGCATCGGCAGCGTGGAACTGGCGCAGGCCTCGGTGTTCTCGACCGGCGACGCGGAGCAGCTTGAACGCGTGCTGGCGGCGATCGATGCGCCGGGCGACCTGCGGCGGCTGCGCGCGGCGCTTGCAGCCGACTGGTTCGGCCTCGATGCCGGCGCACTGTGGCGGATGGAGCAGGGCGACGGTGATGCGTCACACGAAGCGTCCGCGGCTGACAGCGCCGACGCGATGAGCTGGGTCGAGCGCTTCTCGCGGTACCGGCTGCTGTGGCGCGAACGCGGTTTCGCGGTGATGTGGCGCACGTTCACGCGCGAATTGCGGATCGCCGAGCGGCTGATGGCCGGCGCGGACGGCGAGCGTCGCGTGACCGACATCAACCATCTGGCCGAACTGACGCAGGCACGCGCGTCCGCGCAGCCGGGCATCGCGCCGACGCTGCGCTGGCTTGCCGCGCAACGGCTCGACGGCGGCGGCGAGGAAGCGCAGTTGCGGCTCGAATCCGATCGCAACCTCGTGCAGATCGTTACCGTGCACAAGTCGAAAGGCCTCGAATACGCGATCGTGTTCTGTCCGTTCCTGAACGACGGCGGGTTGCGCGAGCCGCCCGCGTCCGCGTTGCCCGATGCGCGCGAATACCACGACGATGCGGGCGACGCGGTGCTGCATTACGGGTGCGACGACGACGCGGCCGCGCATGCGGCGCAGCAAGCGCTGCGCGAGCAGGCCGCGGAGCGCGCGCGGCTCGTCTACGTGGCGCTCACGCGTGCGGTCTATCGCTGCTACGTCGTCGCCGGGCCGTACCTGTCGTCGCGCTCGACGCGCGAGGCGCGACGCAGCGTGCTCAACTGGCTCGTCGCCGGCGCCGGCCAGTCGTTCGATGCATGGCTCGACGAGCCGCCCGACGAAGCCGCGCTCGATACGGCGTGGCACGCGCTCGCGGGCGGCCCCGTGAGCGTCGCGCCGCTGCCGGCGCCTGCGCGCCCCGAGCGTCTGGCGGCCGGGCACGACGCGTCGCAGACGCTCGCGGCGCGCCATGCGACGCGCGTGCTGCGCGATGCCTGGCGGATGGCCAGCTTCAGTTCGCTGACCGCGTCGATGGCGCGCGAGGAGGCGGGCGTCGCGGCCGTGCCGGATGACGAACTGCGGCCCGACCACGATGCGCTCGCCGCGGTCGCGCCGGATGCCGAGTGGCTGTTGGCCGATACGGTTGCGCCCGAACCGCCGGACGACGACATCCTCGTGTTCCCGCGCGGTGCGGCGGCCGGCGAGTGCCTGCACCGCCTGTTCGAGCTCAGCCGGTTCACGGAGCCCGAGTCGTGGCCGAAGGCCGCGCTCGGTGCGCTGCACGACCGGCCGGTCGAGGCCGGGCCCGAACTCGCGACACGTCTGCCGGCGATGATGGTGCAACTGGTCGATGACGTCGTGCACACCGAGCTCGTGCCGGGCATGCGGCTCGTCGATCTCGATCCCGCGAAGCGGCTCGACGAAATGGGGTTCCTGTTCCCGGCGCCGTCGCTCGACCTGATGGCGCTACGCCGCCTGCTGGTCGCGCACGGCTACCCGGACGTTGCACTGGAGGCGGGCATGCTCGCCGGTTTCATCAAGGGTTTCATCGACATGATCGTCGAACACGACGGCCGCTTCTGGATCGTCGACTGGAAGTCGAACCATCTCGGCACGACGCCGGACGCCTATGGCCCGCGCGCGCTCGACGTCGCGATGGCCGACCACGCATATCACCTGCAGGCGCTGCTCTATACGGTCGCGCTGCATCGCTACCTGCGCGGGCGGCTGCCCGATTACGACTACGACACGCATGTCGCGGGCTACCTGTACCTGTTCGTGCGGGGTGTACGGCCCGGCTGGCGCAGCGGCGGCGAGCCGGCCGGCGTGCATGCGCGGCGGCCCGCGCGCGCGCTTGTCGACGCACTCGACCGGATGATGGAAGGGGGCCGCGCATGAACGCGCAGGACGATACGCTCGAATTCACCGGCGGCCTCGTCGCGCGGCTGCCCGAGCCCGCCGATTTCGGCATCGCGCTCGCGGAAG